>NZ_JBQKGN010000022.1:0-28100 GCF_052118785.1 Collinsella sp. LCP21S3_A9
GTTCCGTTAGCGCAGTTGGTGAAAGTGCGTTAGCGGGGTCGGCGAAAGCGCGTTAGCGCATTCGGCGAGATGCGTTTGCGAAAGTGGTCAATTTTAGATTAGCGCTAACAGTAGGCCGTCTCGCGTCTGATCCCGCAGCGAATCCCCATCTCGCGCATCATCTTGAGCACGGTCTGGTTGGCTATCACGGCCCCCTCTTCCGCCCTGAGGCACATCGCTATCTGCCGGTGCCCGCAGCCGTTGGCGGTGCGCGAGAAGATCTCGGCGGCCGCCTCCCGGAGCTCGGGGCGCGTGGGCCTCGGCGGGTGCGCGAGGGCGTAGTAGTAGGTCGACCTCTTGAGCTCGGCGCATGCGAGCAGGTGCCCGAGTGCGTGCCCCTCGGCGCTCAGGGCCGCGACCGCTTCGGCCTTCGCCCTGGTCAGAGTCCGTCCCTCTCGACCAGGGCGCGTAATTTTTTTAGGTAGGCCACCCTGCCCTCGAGCCTGCGGCACCGCTCCTCGAGCTCCTCCTCGCAGGTCCGCGGCCTCGCCCTGGAACCGCTCGGCCGGCCCTTGGGCCTCGGGCGCAGGGCCTCCGCGCCGCCCCGGCGGTATAGCGCGCACCACTTCTTGAGCGGCGACATCGACATTATGCCGAACGCCGCCATCGCCTCGGTCTTCGTCATGCCGCCGTCGACGACGGCGGAGGCGGCGGCGACCTTCTGCTCGTATGTGTACCTGCCCTGCTTTCCGTCCATGCTCAGCAGCACCTCGCTCCCGAACGCGCGGTATATCTCCTGCCATCTTCTCACGGCTTCCGCGGGAAGCGAAAGGGCAATCGCGGCAGATTTATACCCGTGCCCGAGCTCGAAGAGCCCTATGGCCGCCTTCCTGGCCTCGATGTCGTGCTTCACCCTCAAGTCGACGCGCATAAAGAAAGCCTCCCATTTCTCATGTCCAAGAAATGGGAGGCAGTTCATGACTGGAGGCGGGCTGTCTGCCTGCGATGCGGGTCTCTACATGCCCTCTGCTGCGAAGCGGCGTGCGAGGGCTTCCTGATGGTTTGCGTGCTGCAGGGCGACGTCTTTGGCGACGACGCCCTGTTTGACGACGTTGAACAGGGCCTGGTCCATGGTCTGCATGCCATACGCGCCGCCCGCAGCAATGACGGAATCGATCTGGTGGGACTTCTCTTCGCGGATTAGGTTGCGGATGGCGGTGTTCATGAGCATGACCTCGAACACCGGCGTGACGCCGCCGTCGACGGTGGGCACCAAACGCTGGCTCACGATGGCCTGGAGCACCATGGAGAGCTGGATACGGATCTGGCGCTGCTGGTTGGGCGGGAAGGCGTCGAGGATGCGCTCGACGGTGTCGGCCGCGCTGGTGGTGTGGAGCGTCGAGAGCACGAGCTGTGCCATTTCGGCGGCGGAAACGGCGGTGCTGATGGTATCGGGGTCACGCATCTCGCCCAGCAGGATTACATCGGGGCTCTCGCGCATGGCGGAGCGCAGTGCCTCGGCATAGGTGGCGATATCCATGGGGATCTCGCGCTGCGTGATGATGCAGTTGCCGTGACGGTGCACGTACTCGATGGGGTCCTCCATGGTGATGATGTGGCCCGAGCGCGTGTGGTTCATACGGTCGAGGATGCAGGCGAGGGTGGTCGACTTGCCCGAACCGGCGGCGCCGGTGACAAGAACCATGCCGCGGTTGAGGTTTGCGAGGCTGAGAACCGTCTCGGGGATCTGCATCTCGCGGGCATCGGGTAGGCCAAAGGGGATGACACGGATCACGGCGCCGAAGGAGCCGCGCTGGCGGAAAATGTTCACACGGAACCGTCCCACGCCGGCCACGGAGAAACTGAAGTCATCGTCGTGGTTGACGTTGCCATGGAACAGCTCGAAATCGCGCTCGGCGATTCTGTAGATGGCACGCACGGCGGCCTCGGTGTCTGCCGGCTTGAGTGCGGGCGAGTCACTGCGCACGTGGATGCCGCTCTTGGAGTAGGACAGGGGCAGCCCGGCGATAATGAAGACGTCGGACGCCTTGGCGTCGATCATCTGCTGAAGCAGTTCATTGAGTTGCATGGAGCTTCTCCTTGTCGCTAGTTGGATGAGCCGTTGCCGGACCAGAGGCCCTGCTGCTCGGACTCGTGGGTACTGGTTACTTTCCATTGCGTGATGGAGTAGGTGAGGTTGTCGCTCACCGTGACACGTGCGTCGAGGCGGTGCCCGTCGCTATCGCTTACGGTGAGCACGATGTCGGCGTCCTGGGCGGAGATGTCGACGGTGAGGTTCTTGTCCTTGCAGGTCGCGACCGCATCGGCCGCGATACTGCTGCCGACCGCCTCGATGTCCGCAGCGGCGGTCGAGGCGTTGCCCGTCGCGCCCTTGAGGTGCTCGTCGATGCCAGCGAGCGCAGCCTGACCGCAGCTCTCGAGCTCATAGGTGCCCGTGACGGATGCCGACTGGCGGCGCGACATGGCGTCTGCCGCGTTTGATGTGGTCACGCAAAGCATCGCCAATACGGCGAGCAGAAGCACGGATATGAGTGTGAGCAGGCTGATCGGTCCTATACGGACGCTCTTTGCGTTTTGTGCCGCCATCTACCTCGCCTCGCTCACGTAGCGCTGGGTGTCGAGCTCGTAGGCCTTCCCCGCATCGTCCGAGACGGTGATGTGAGCGTGCCAGAGCGTGCCGGCCTCGCGCTTATCCTTGGTAACCTTGGTCTTCACGGTAAAGCCGTCGCTCGTGCCATTGGCGATGCCGAGTCCTGTGCTCTCGCCGCCTTCGACGGCGGCGGGGTCGGCCGAGAACTCCTCGGCCGCGTTCTCGGCGACCGAGACGGCGCGACAGAGGCGGGAAGACGAGGCCGCGGTCTGGGTCGAGGCGGCGAAGAGCTGCGTGAACACCGCCATCGAAGCGACCAGCACCGCGAGCAGCGCGAGCGCCTCGATGATATAGGCCGTCGTTGCGCGCATGCGCCCGGACGGCGCGGAGCCGTTGTTTGCTGCCATGCTACTCGGCCTCCTCAAGATAGCGGAGGGCGACCTCGCAGGTGCCTTGGTCGGTGGTGACGGAGAGAAGCCCGTGCGAATAGGAGAACGAGAACGTCTTGGACGCCGTGACCTCGCTCGCCTTCTGAGGCGTATAGGCCGTGCCCGCGGGGCTGTATTCCTGCACCACGTGACCGTGGTAGAGGTAGAGACGCGTCTCGAACGTGCCGGTGTCGAGTGTCTCGACGATCACGAGCGCACGACCCTCGGGACCCTCACTCGTGGCGATGGCGCCCTTGGCATCGTTTGCGCGCACGATGTTCGAGATGAGTTCGAGCCCCTCGCGCCGTGCGACATTTTGTTCCTGGATGCCGCTGATGTTGCGGTAGACGGTGACGCCGGCGATCAGTGCGCCCAGCAGTGCCACAAAGAAGACACCCAGAAGGAGGACGGGGAATGCTCCCTGCGCCCGCGTACGTTTCTCGCTGCGCGCCGTAATCTGCGGCAGCCGCGACAGCGCCTCTACGCGGGAGAGGTTGTGATCGATATCGTTTGTGCTCATCGCGGTGTCACCACCACACTGGGCATCACGTTGCCGGCAAACCACTCGTAGGACACGACGTAGTCGTCTTCGTTGATGGTGAGGCCGTACTTCTGCTCAAGGTATTCGAGCGACGAGGGATAGCTGCCCTCGATTGCACAGCATTGTTTGGCGGCCACGAGCACGGAATCGCGCAGCGCCACGGCGCCCTGCTCGCGCGCGTTGGCGCGCACGGCGGAGAAGATCCCAAACGCCGCTGTCGCCAGCGCCACCACGAGCGCCACGACCGCGATCCTGCGGTTTCGGCGGCGCCTGATGTCTTTATCTGTCAATTCGTGGAACATAGCAGGCCGTCCGGTTATGCGATAGAGCCCATGATGCCGATAAGCGGCAGCATGACGGCGATCAGCGTGGCGCCCACGGCCACGGTCAGGAAAGCGGCGAGCGCGGGCTCGACGCGGTCGACGACGGCGTCGATCTGGGCGGTGGCGTCGTCAAAGAACGTCTCGGCGAGCGAAGCCAACACATCGTCAGCCGATCCTGCGTGCATCCCGACGGTGAGCATGCGGGCGTAGATGGGCTCGAAGATTTCGTGTTCGCTGATGGCCTGGGCCATGCTGCGGGGGTTTTGGATGTCCGCCATAGACGCGCCCGCGGCCTCGAGCTTTTTCTTGAGTTCGGGGTGGTCGACAGTTGCGGTGGCGCGCTCCATGGCGACTTCGTCCTGCACGCCCGAGGCCACAAAAGCGGCGAGCGCGTTGGTGAAGTGCGAGAGCGCCAGCTGGTACATGGTGCGCTTGGTCACGGGAACCTTCTCGAGCAGCTTGACCACGCGAATGCGGCCACTCTCGGTATACGTGAGTACCGAGAGGCAAAGCGCCGCGGCGGCGGCGACGAGCACCACAACGAGCGCGACCCAGCCGATGATGGCCGAGGCGCTCACCATCGAGAACGAGCCCGAGGTGAGCGAACCCGAGAGGTTGGCGTAAGCGCTGCTGAACGTGGGCTGGATGAGGATCACGGTGAAGGCGAGGATGCACCCCATGATCACGAGCAGGGCCGTCGGGTAACCCACGGCGCTGCGGAGCTTTGCGAACGTACGATCCTCGCTGTCGTAGTAATGACCGAGGCTGCGGAGTGCACGCTCGGTGCGGCCTGAGACCTCGCCGATCTTCACCATCTCGATGGCATACGGCGGAAACGCCCCCGTACTCTCCATGGCACCGGCGAGACCCTCACCGGCGATGAGCTGGGTGTAGACCTTGTCGCAGACCGTTTTGAACGGCGATGCCTCGCGGTTCTCGACCAACATGTGCACGGCCTCGTCGACCTGGATGCCGGCCGCGAGCATGGTGGCCAC
This sequence comes from Collinsella sp. LCP21S3_A9, assembly GCF_052118785.1. NCBI lineage: Bacteria > Bacillati > Actinomycetota > Coriobacteriia > Coriobacteriales > Coriobacteriaceae > Collinsella > Collinsella sp. LCP21S3_A9. The sequence continues at coordinate 4,878 of NZ_JBQKGN010000022.1, forward strand.
GCTGTCGCAGAACGCGCTGATGGCGCTGCTTTCCAAGAGCTGATCGGCCATTTACTCTCCTGACGTTGCTAGATGGATGTTGTCAGTAAACATATCGGTCAGTATATTCCTTTCCGTCTCCCACGTTTTTATCGTCACCGCTCGCCGCGAAGGTGAGGTCCACGCGCGACCACGTTTTGGGCTCCACATCGAACGGCGCACTCTTCCACGTGCCATCGATATAGACCATGATCCAGGCGTGGTAAATACCGTCGGGCGAGACGTTGCCCGTGACGATTTTGGTGGGGATGCCGAGTGCTCGCAGCATAGCGGCACCCAGGCTCGCGTAGTCAAAGCAGACGCCCTTCTTGGTCTTGAGCGTCGAGTCGGGGTCGGGGATGTAGCCCGTGGCGTCTTTGAGCTGCGATGCCTTGGCGTCATCGTAGGAGATGTTCTCTACGATCCAGTTGCAAACGTCCTCGACGGCCTCGGCCTGCGTTTTTGCTTTCTTGGCGAGCTTGCGCGCTTGGGCGGTGGAGGCGCTTGCGTCGTCGAAGTCGCAGTAGATGTTGGGGCGGAGGAACGGTTCGAACTCGCTCGAGAGCTCGACGCTCGCTTGGGCGCTGAAAAGCTCCACGTAGTTTTCACCCGAGGTGTTCTGCATGATGCGAAAGCTGTATGGCCCGTCGCCCAGGCTCAGAGGGCACACAATGGGGGTGCCGTCCTGTGGAAGGTCGTAGATCATGGTGGCGTCGCCACAGGCGATCAGAAACTTGAGCCGGCTCGACGCCTGCGCGCTCGCACCCACGTAGCCGGATGCAACGGACGAGGTGTCGATGGCACATGTCCCCGAGGTTTCAGCGGCATTGGCGTCGAAGGTCGCCGTTGCCACGTGCTCGGGCATGCTGAACGCCGTGCCCGATACCTCATCTGAGATGGAGCCGCAGCCTGCAAGGTGGGTCGCGGCAAGGACCAGGGCAGCCGCGGCGAGGGCGACCTTCGTAAGGAAAGGGCTGTCGAAACTCAAGAACTTCATCGGTCTGAGTATAGCCCCTCCAGAGGGCTCATAACTGCAGCGCCAGACCGTTTGGGCGACAATCGGCGCCCGTCGCAACGATTGAATTAAGCGAGACTTAATGGTTCGTGAAAATGGGTTGATTTCGGTGCCGAATATGATGAAAACATCATGCGTATTCACTAATATTTCATTTGTATGATTCTGTCGGATTCTGCCTATTTGTCCTGAATAGGTGGTGAGCTCGAGTGGTCGTGCGGTTGGGGCCGAGCGACCAAAGGAGATACATATGCGCAAGCAAAGTTGGGTCGAGGAGGGCGGCGCGAGCAGGGGCAACGGGTCCTTCGTGCGCCATGCCAAGGTGTTTGGCATCAAGACGATGGCGACGGTCATGACGGCCAGCATGATACTGTCTGGTGTACCTGTCCAGGCTATCGCCGAGGGTATCCAGACGGATGACACATTTGTGGAGTCGAATGTCGAGTCTTCGCAGGGCGATACCGCCGCGACGGCAAATGATGCATCGTCTGGCCAGGCGTCTGACCAAGGCACCACGGAGAACAACTCCGCCGTACAGGACGATGCTGCCGATTCTGGTCAGAACACGCAGACCTCGCAGGCCGTCTCTCAGGACAAGGCGACCACGGCCGACATCGCCCTCGCACTCAACAACGCTTCGATTACCTATCAGGGTCAGGTCATTGCGCAGCCGTCCCAGAAGGTGACGGCTCCCGCGAGCGTCGATTTCAAGTTCTCCGTTACGGCCGATAACGGCTTTAAGCTGAACGAGGCCAAGCTCACGGTCGACGGTGTCGAGACCAAACTCAAGGCGGACGCGAACGGTGAGTACACCGTTCCCGCCGCCGAAGTGGCCAAATCCCCCAAGGTCACGCTCGAGACCGAGCAGGAGAAGCAAGCTGAGACGACCGAGGCCGCCACCCCGATCGAGCAGAACGCCACCGACACGAACGCCGTGGCTGTCCAGGCCGCGACGGATGCCGATTACACCGTCGAGGTCGGCGATAGCATCACGTTGAAGGCGACCGGTGCTTCGAATAGCGGTTGGTGGTCATTCTCGGACTGGAGTATCATCTCGCAAACGACTTCTGGCAACAAAGCGGAGCTAGCCACAAGGGGCGTTGGCCGCGTTACCGCCACCTATACATATCAGGATTCGCGGTGGCAGAACCAGACTAAAACTTTTGTCGTCGACATCATTGACCGTAAAGATGCGACCACTCCGGGTATTGAAGGACCTTCTTCTGTGGTCGTTGATAGTGAGTTCGAGCTGACCGAAACGAAGAATGCTTCCGAATGGGAATGGCATCTCATCGGGGACGGCGACTACACGGCGGCAAGAATAGACTCCGGTGCTGGGACGAAGAAAATCAAACTGACAGCTCTGTATCAGTTTGCGGGAGACGGCAAGGTCGTTACGGTTCAGTGCAAATATAAGGTTCCCGGTACGAACAACACGGTTTATTCGGACACGTTTAACGTCACGATCCGTAAGCGCCAGTGGAAGGTTGCGGACTGGACGTATGTAGATGGGACGTATAAGGCTATTCCGACGATTGTAGATGCCGAGACAAACGAGCCCGTCAAGGAATGGCAGACAGGTTTCCAGGTCACCTACTACATCAATGGTGAAGACAAGGGATGCAACCCCTGGAGCGGTGACTTCTCCGATCCGAACAAGACCTATGAAGTAAAAATCGCTCCCTTTGGCGATCAGGGCTGGAACAGTAAATATTCCGGTGAAGCGAAGACTTTCGACGATCCTGTGCCCGTTAAGGACAGGACTCCTATCGCGTCCGACAGCCCCAGCGATGTCGATTATGATGGCCAGGAGCATAAGTGGGCTCCGACCGTAACGGATAAGAATACGAAAGAGACCCTCGACGATACCGAGTACGACGTTATTTATAAGCGTGACGGCAAGGAGACTGGCGACTTTACGTCGCCCGGCAAGATTACCGTCGAAATCAAGGGCAAGCACCATCACGAGGGTGAGATCAAAAAGACGTACAGGATTCGTGAGAAGCAGATCAAACTTTCCGTCTCCGGTCCCGACACGGTCGAACAGTTCAACACCATCCAGCTGACCCCGACGTTGGAGCCTGCCCAGAAGGGCGGCACGTACACTTGGACGTCGAATAACGAGAATATCCTTACCGTCGACAAGAACGGTAAGGTCACTGGTGTCTCCGAGGGCAAGGCTACCGTTACCGTCATGTGGACGAGCGCGGATGGCAAGACCGTCCTGACTGCCGATCACGATGTGACGGTAACGCACACCACAAGTGGCGAGACGGACGCGATGTTTTTCTATCTCAACGACCCGTCCGGTCAGCTCGACTCCATCAACACGGGAAATTGGCAGAAGCTCGGAAAAGGCAAGATCAACCTGACTGGCTATAACAACTCGAATTTCCCCAAGGACAATGGCGCGACAAAAAAATACGATGCGCAAGCTCGCGTGACCAAGTGGCCCGGCGGCTCGACATCCTCGAAGCTAGACGTCAAGCGCGGGAGCAATGACTGGAATAAGATCGTCAAGATGTACCAATCGGTGATCAAGAGCCAGCTTCCGAACGTCGAAGTCAAGGATTCCGACATCGAGTCCATCGAGCTTCTTCCCTACAAGTTGACGCGCAATGACGACGGCTATCATGTCGACTGCCAGGTCGTCGTCAAGTGCAAGGGCCTCTACACCGTCAAGTACTGGGTCGATGACCCGACCGCCTCGGGCGAGGGCTATCAGCAGGTCGCGGTGACCACGACGGCTCGCGAGGGCGACTCCACCAACATTAGCGACTTCAACCAGAGCTACCCCGAGACCAAGACCGTCAACGGTGTCGAGTACACCTTCTCCGGCTGGTTCCTCGATGCAGCACTGACCAAGTCTGCGTCGCTGCCGTACGTTGTTCGTAACTCGAACCTTAATTTCTATGCGAAGTACGTTGCTGGTCGCATGGTCATGTATGACCTGCAGGGTGGTTCTTGGAAGAGCGGTGCCGGTACAACGTATAAGGTGAATGCCGGCAAGACACATACCGTTCTTACCGAGCCGAAGCGTGAGGGTTACGAGTTCGAAGGTTGGAAGGTTTCCGGCCTGGGTGACCAGATATCGGTCAATTCTGGCGACATGTTCACTATGCCTGACAACAACGTGACCATTACGGCGCAGTGGAAAAAGAAGAGTGCGACCGTCACGGTCAATTACCTGTGGGGTGACAAAGATTCTCACGAGTTGATCGAGAGCGATAAGCTGGCGGGCGATTATTCGTTCGATGACGTTATCGATGTTGCCGATGTTGCCAAGGATTTTGGTGGCTATACCATCAAGCCGAGCAAGAGCACCAAGCGCGTACTCGATGCGGGCGAGAACGTCATCAATATTTACTACTACAAGAATGTGACGTTGACGGCGAAGTCTGCCAGCAAGACGTACAACGGTGAACAGCAGGCGCTTGAGGGGTATACCACAAGCGAGGGTGCGGCGAAGTTTGACGACATCACAGCCAAGGGCTCCGGTACAAATGCCGGTGAGTACAAAGTCGCCTTTAACGAGGGCGCTCAGGGCGCGGTGTCCAAGGACGCTAAATATATAGTGTCCGAGACGGTTTCTGGCAAACTGACGATTACTCCGGTGACTGACAAGGTCACGATTACGGTCAAGGGTCACAAGGGCGGCAAGAAGTACAACGGCGAAGAGCAGACTGTCGAGGGATATGACATCGACGCCTCCACGTCGCCGGCCGGTGTGGTTAAATCTGATGTGAAGTACAGCGGAACGGCATCTGTCTCCAAAACCGATGCCGGCAAGTACGCCATGGGTCTGAAGGACACCCAGTTCTCGCTTTCCGGTGATGCCGCCAAGAACTACACCAATGTCAAGTTCGAGGTCGTCGACGGCGAGCTCAACATTGCTCGGAAAGACGTGACGCTTAAATCCGACGATCTCTCTAAGGGGTACGACGGCACGGCGCTCACAAACAATGGAGCCGCACTTAAAACTGAGGAAGGTTTTGTTAAGGGTGAGGGCGCAACCTACGCCTTCTCTGGTTCCCAGACCACGGTGGGTTCCAGCGCCAATGCCTTCACCTATGCGCTAAACAGCAACACCAAGGCCGAGAACTACAACATTACTAAGACCGAGGGCAAGCTTGAGGTTACCGATCGTTCCCAGAAGTACGAGATTACGGTTACCGCCAACTCTGACACTCAGACGTATACCGGCACCGAGCATTCTGTTTCAGGTTTGTCCGGCACCACCTTCACCAACGATAAGGGCGTTACCTACATCGTTGAAGGTCTGAGTGCAAGCGTATCCGGCACCGATGCGGGCGAGTACACCAATAAGGTGTCCGGCAATGCCGTGGTGAAGGATGCCCAGGGCAACGACGTCACTTCTCAGTTCAACGTGAAGACAGTTGACGGTAAGCTTACCATTAACAAGCGCGAAGTGACCATTAAGCCCAAGGATGTCTCCAAGGTCTACGACGGCAACGCTCTTGTCGCAAAGGATTGGGTGGTCGCAGAGGGTTCCTTCGTCGACGGTCAGAGTATTGCCAACCCCAAGTACACGGGCTTCCAGACCGCTCCCGGCACTAGCGAGAGCGGAATCTCCGAGTGGGGTTACAAGGACGGCACCAACTCCAACAACTATGACATCAAGTCAGCGCCAGGTACCCTTAACGTGACTTCTCGCGGTGCGACCCAGACCATCACGGTCGAGGCCAACTCCGCTGATGCCAGCTACGACGGCAACGAGCACTCTGCTAAGGGTCTCAAGACCAATGAGTTCGAGGTCGACGGCAAGAAGTACACCGTCTCTGGCCTTGAAACTTCTAGCCCGGCCAAGACTGACGTCGGTACTTATGCTAACAACATCACCGGCACCGCCAAGGTGACCGATGCCCAGGGCAACGACGTGACGAGCGAGTTCGAGGTCAAGACCAAGAACGGTACGCTCACCATTGCCAAGGCCGATGTGACCATTGCACCCAAGGACGCTTCCAAGCCCTATGACGGCCAGCCGCTCACTGCGACCGACTTCACCGCCACTGGTTTTATCGGCGACGACACGGTGGCCAACGTTGTCTATGGCGGCTCCCAGACCGAGGCCGGCACGAGCGCTAGCTCCATTACGAGCTATGAGGCCGCCAAGGGTACCAACCTCGACAACTACAACATTACTAAGGGGAGCGGCGCCCTCGAGGTGACCGCCTCTCAGAAGGCCGTTGTCGTTCAGGTCAAGGGCAATATCGACACCGAGAAGTACGACGGCACTGAGAAGAACGCCTCTGGCTTCACCGTTACAGACGTGACCGTCGATGGCCAGGAGTCCACGCTCTACGGCGCGGTCGCTGGCACGGACTTTACCTTCAACGGCACCGCTACCGCGGCCCGCACGGATGCTGGCACCACGTACATGGGCCTCACGGCGGATCAGTTCGCTAACGTTAACAAGAACTTCTCCAACGTTACCTTTGAGGTTGTCAAAGACGGTTCTATGACCGTTACCCCGCGTGAGGTCACCCTGACTTCCGCTAACGATGAGAAGCCCTACGACGGCACCGCGCTCACCAACAGCAACGTTACCGTCTCTGGTGACGGCTTTGCGCCGGGCCAGGGGTTCACGGCTCATGTGACCGGTTCCCAGACCAACGCCGGTTCGAGCGACAACACCTTTACCTACGAACTTACCGAGGGAACGAACGCTGACAACTATCAGATAACGACCTCCAACGGAACTCTGACCGTTAAGCCCATCAGCGATCCGATCACGGTGACCATTGTTGGTAAGACCGCGACCGGTACCTACAACGGCAAAGAGTACAAGGCCGAGGGCTACACTTTTAACTCCACTAACGACCTCTTCACCAAGGACAAGGTGACCTTCTCCGGTACCGCAGAGGCCGCTCGCACCGATGCTGGTAAGACCGTCATGGGGCTTACCGCCGCGCAGTTTACCAACGATGACGCTACGAACTTCACCAATGTCACCTTTGTCGTGACTGACGGCTACGTTGACATTTCCAAGGCTGAGGTGACCTTGAAGTCCGACAATCTCACCAAGTCCTACGACGGAACGGCGCTTGTCAACGGCGAGACTGCGCTTGCGACCGAGTCCGGCTTCGCCGAGGGCGAGGGCGCGACCTATAAGTTCACCGGCTCCCAGATCGTTGTCGGCTCGAGCTCCAACGCCTTTAGCTACACGCTGAACGACAACACCAAGGTTGATAACTACAACATCACCACCATCCCTGGCACGTTGACCGTCACCAACCGTGACGCCAAGTACCAGATCACGGTCAAGGCAAACTCTGGCAAGGCTACCTATGACGGCAAGCAGCACTCCGCCACTGGTATCGAGAGCACCGAGTTCACGGTCGACGGCAACAAGTACACGGTTTCCGGCCTCACCACCGAGGACCCGACTCAGACCAACGCTGGCACCTACTCCAACAACATCACCGGCACCGCCGTGGTGAAGGATGCCAAGGGTAATGACGTGTCGAGCGAGTTCGAGGTCACGACTGAGAACGGCTCTCTCGTCATCAATAAAGCCACCGTCACCATGAAGTCTGCCTCTGATAAGTGGACCTACGATGGCAACGAGCACACCAAACAAGAGATGGAGCGTGTGACCGGCTTTGCCGAGGGCGAGGGCGCAACCTTTACCTACACCGGTGCCATCACCAACGTTGGCGAGGCGAAGAACACCTATACCTACACGCTTAACGCCAATACGAGCGTAGACAACTACATTTTCTCTGAGCCTGAGTACGGCACCCTGACGGTGAACCCGGTTACCGATAAGGTCACCGTCACCATCAAGGGCAAGCAGGACACTAAGACCTACAACGGCTCCACGCAGTTCGTGACTGGCTATGACTTCTCTGCCGATAACGGCCTTTACGCTCAAAGCAACCTTAAGTTCACGGGCGATGCGACTGCTAAGGGTATCGCTGTTGGCAGCTACAATATGAACCTTGCCAAGGAGCAGTTCTCCAACACCAATGAGAACTTCTCCAACGTCGAGTTCGTGGTTGAGGACGGCTGGCTCAAGATTGAGGGTGGCGAAATCGACCAGGGTGGTGTTGTGTGGGACACTCACGATAACCAGAAGGTCTACGACGGCACGCCGCTTGCCGCCTGCGCCGTGACCGCGACCGATAAGCATGGCAATGCCCTGAATGTCGAATACAGCATTGATGGCAAAACATGGACGAGCGATCCGTCCCAGATCACGATTACCCACTTTGGTTACCAGGCCGTGCAGCTGCGCGCCACTGGCTCCAACTATGCAGAGGGCCAGTACGCCACCAGCTTCGAGGGCATCGCGATCACCAAGCGTCTTGTGACGCTGACTTCCGAGGGCGGCAACAAGCCGTATGACGGAACTCCGCTTACCAACGGCACCGTCACCGCAACCGCCAAGGGTGAAGGTGTTGGCTTTATCGACGGCGAGGGCGTTTCCTTTAACGTTACTGGTTCCCAGACCGAGAAGGGCGAAAGCGATAACACCTTCGACTATACCTTCAACGAAGGTACCAGCGAGGCCGACTACTGGGTTACCACCAAGTGCGGCAAACTCATTGTGACCGCTGACGAGAACGAGGTCGTCGTCACTATTGCCGAGAACAGCGGCAACGTTGAGTACGATGGCACCGAGAAGTCTGTCTCTGGCTATGAATTCTCGGCATCTAATGAGTTGTACAAGAAATCCGACTTCACCTTTAGCGGCAACGACACTGTCAAGGGTACAAACGTCGGCACCTACGACATGGAGCTCAAGCCTAGCGACTTCAGCAACAACAACCAGAACTTCTCCAAGGTTACGTTCGAGGTTGTCGATGGCCAGCTGAACATCACGCCCAAGGATATCAAGACTGGCGTGAACATGACAGTGGAGGCTCCTGCGAACGTCACGTACAACGGCCAGCCTCAGCAGGAGGAGCCCGTCGTTAAGGACGGGGATAAGACTCTGGCGAAGAACGTTGACTACACGCTTTCTTACAGTAAGGACGCTACTAACGTCGGCACCGTTACCGTTACCGTTACCGGTAAGGGCAATTACTCCGGCAGCGCCGACGTGAAATACCAGATTCTCAAGCGCTCTGTGGTTCTCGAAAGTGCGACAGACTCCAAGCCTTACGACGGCACCGCTCTTACCAGGCCTAATGTCACCGTGGAAGGCGACGGCTTTGTCGACGGCGAAGTCACCAACGTTCGCGCTACCGGCTCCGTGACCACGGTTGCCGAGGGCGAGGTTACCAACACCATTGATTACGACACCAACGCCAACTTCAAGAAGGGTAACTACAGCATCACCAAGAAGGAGGGCAAGCTCTCCATCACTTCACTCTCTGCAGAGGACGGCCTTACCATCAAGCCCAAGAACGCCGAGTACACCTACGATGCCGACTCGCATACTGCCGGCAAGGCCTCGGCGAGTGCCTCTGTCAACGGCATCAAGGTGAATCTCGAGTACCGCGTCAAGGGCAGCGCCGACAGCGAATGGCGCGCCGATCCGTCACAGATCACGGCGATTAACGCCGGTACGTTGACGGTCGAGGTTCGTGCTTCTGCCGATAACTACAGTGGATACCAGTACGCTGAGCAGACGCTCACCATCAACAAGCGCGATGTCGAGCTGACCTCTGCCAGCGCTTCTAAGGTCTACGACGGCACGGCGCTCACCAAAGACTGGGTCGACATGGGTGCCAACCGCAAGGGTACCGGCTTTATCGGGACCGATCTTGCCGGCGACGGCCAGGTCCACGCGACCGGCTCCCAGACCGAGGTCGGCAGCTCCGACAACACCATTTCTTACCAGCTCAAGAAAGGTAAAGAGAACAACTACAACATCATGGACAACAAGCTCGGCACCCTTGAGGTGACGGCACAGTCCATCGTGCCCGATCCGGAGAACCCGGATAGCTACAAGGGCAACACCATCAGCGACCCGTCCGACCACGTCTACGACGGCAAGGCACACAAGTGGACCCCGACGGTCAGGGATGCCGAGGGCAACGAACTCACCGAGGGCACCGACTACACGGTCTCCTACGACACCGATGACTTCACAAACGCGAAGACCATCAAGGTGACCATCGCCGGCGCCGGCAACTATACCGGTACCGTCACCAAGAAATACAAGATCACGCCTGCCCCGCTCACGGTGAACGCCAAGAGCGGCAGCAAGGTCTACGACGGCACGCCGCTCATCGCGGGTGGCACCATCGAGGGTCTCGTGGACGGCGAGACTGCGACCGCCCAGACCGAGGGCTCCCAGACCGAGGTCGGCAGCTCCGACAACAAGGTCGCGGGTATCGAGTGGGGTACCGCCGATGAGGGCAACTACAGGGTTGTCACCAAGAACGACGGCACCCTGACGGTTACCGCCAAGAGCATCGTCCCCGACCCAGGCGACGAGAACAACAAGATGACCGTGGGCACGCTCGGGGACCTCGTCTACAACGGTAAGGGCCAGGAGCAGAAGCCCGAGGTCAGGGACGGCGAGAAGGCGCTCGCCGAGGGCACCGACTACACGGTCTCCTTCTCCGAGGACACCAAGAACGTCGGCACCGTGACCGTTACCGTCACCGGCAAGGGCAACTACGCTGGCACCGTCGAGCGCACCTATAGGATCACGCCCGCGACGCTTACCGTGAACACGCCCAGCGACTCCAAGGTCTACGACGGCAAGGCGCTCAGGGCCGAGGGCTCCATTACGGGCTTCGTCAACGGCGAGGCCGCTGACTTTAGGACGACGGGTTCCCAGACCAAGGTCGGCTCCAGCACCAACACCTATAGCATCGACTGGGCCGCGAAGGAGAGTACCGCCAAGAAGTCCAACTACACTGTCTCCGAGAACCTCGGCACGCTCACCGTCACCGAGACCGCCGACGAGATCGTGGCGACCCCCGGCAGCTACAAGGGCGTCTATGATGGGCAGGCGCATGGCGTCGACGTGACTGTTACCGGCCTGCCCGAGGGCTATTCGGTCAAGGCCGCCACCTCAAGTGCCACGGTAACCGACGTGAACGAGGGCAAGCCTGTCGCCGCTAAGGTCGATGACCTCGTGATCGTCAACGCCCAGGGCGAGGATGTCACAAACAACCTCAAGATCACCAAGGGCAAGGGCTCCATCGAGATTACCCCCGCTACCCTGACCGTGACTACGCCGAGCGCGAGCAAGGCGTATGACGGCACAGCGCTGACCGCCGAGGGCAAGGTTTCCGGCTTCGTCAACGGCGAGACCGCGGCCTTCACCACGACGGGCTCCCAGACCAAGGTCGGCAAGAGTTCCAACGGCTACACGCTCGATTGGAACGACACCGCCAAGAAGTCCAACTACAAGGTCGAGGAGAGCCTGGGTACCCTGAAGGTCACTAAGAACATGACCGCGGTCATGGTGATCCCGCAGGGCGGTACCAAGACCTACGATGGCGAGGCGCTCAAGAGCGCTGGCGTGACCACCTATGGCCTGCCCTCCGGATATACGCTCGAGGCCAAGACCAAGGGCTCCGTCACCAACGTTGGGAGCGCTATCGCCGAGGTCGGCACCTACTCCATCAAGGACGCCAAGGGTGACGATGTGACCGACCAGTTTGGCAACGTCTTTACTGGCAAGGCGGCCCTCGAGGTCACCAAGCGTCCCGTGACCGTTACCTCCGCCACCGCGAACAAGACCTACGACGGCACCGCGCTCACCAAGCACGAGGCCACCGTGACCGCCGGCTCGCTCGTCAAGGGTGAGAGCTTCACCTACGACTTCACCGGCGAGCAGACCACCGTGGGCAGTACTTCCAACGCTTACACCGTCAACGCCGGTAAGGGCACGAGCCTGGACAACTACAAGATCACCAAGAATGACGGCACGCTCACCGTCACTGCCAAGAGCATCATCCCCAACCCGGACGACGAGGACAACATCATGTCCGTCGACGCACCCGAGGACGTCAAGTACGACGGCCAGGCCCACAAGTGGACGCCTACCGTCAAGGACGGCGATAAGACACTTGCCGAGGGCACCGACTACACCGTTGCCTACAGCAAGGACGACTTCACCAACGTTACGGGCATCATCACCGTGACCATTACCGGCACCGGCAACTACGCCGGCACCGTCGAGCGCACCTACGAGATCACCAAGCGCTCCGTCAAGCTGACCGGCGTCAAGAACGACAGCAAGGTCTACGACGGCACGCCGCTCGAGGCGAAGGATGTCACCGTGAGCGGCGACGGCTTTGTCGAGGGCGAGGTCTCCGGTATCAAGGCAATCGGTTCTGTGACCAACGTCACGGCCGCGCCCGTTGACAACCCAATCACCTTCACCAAGGGCGACGGCTTCAAGGCGAGCAACTACAGCATTGCGACTGACCCGGGTACCCTCGAGATCACGACCCGCTCCATCGACGACGCCGACTACGGCATGAGCGTCGATTCGCCTAAGGACGTCGAGTACGACGGCCATGCCCATAAGTGGACGCCTATCGTCAAGGACGGCGACAAGATGCTCGTTGAGGGCGTGGACTACACCGTCACCTATGACAAGGACGACTTCATCAACGTGACCGGCACCATCACGGTGACTATTACCGGCACTGGCAACTACTCCGGTACCGTCACGCGCACCTACCAGGTCACGCCTGCCAAGCTCACGGTCGAGACCGAGGGCGCGAGCAAGGTCTATGACGGCGAGTCGCTGACGCACGACGCCGCAACCATCAAGGGGCTGAAGAACGGCGAGACTGCGGCTGTCCACGCCACAGGCACCCAGACCGAGGTTGGCGAGAGCGACAACGGCTACGAGCTCACCTGGGACGGTTCCGCCGACGAGGGCAACTACACCATCGCGGGTGCCACGCTCGGCAAGCTCGTCGTGACAGAGTCTGCGGACGAGATTGTGGTCTCCCCGAAGAACGTCGAGACCACCTATGACGGCAACGCGCATGGCACCACCGTCCAGGTCACCGGCCTGCCCAAGGGCTATACCGTCAAGAAGGCCGAGTCCAAGGCCACGGGGACCAATGTTGCCGACGGCGAGGTCAAGGCCACGGTCGACGAGCTCGTTATCGTGAACGCACAGGGCAAGGACGTTACGTCCAAGCTCAACATCAAGCGCGGCACCGCGACGATCAAGATCAATCCCGCCCCGCTGACGGTTACGACCGACGGCGGCGAGAAGGAGTACGACGGCACGGCACTGACCGCCAACGGCATCAAGGTCGAGGGCCTCAAGGGCAAGGACTCCGTCTCTGCCAAGACCACCGGCAGCCGCACCAAGGTCGGCTCCTCTAACAACACCTACGAGATCAACTGGAAGGACACCAAGAAATCCAACTACAAGGTGACCGATGTCCTCGGTACGCTCAAGGTCACGCCGTCTACCAAGGCCGTGACGCTTACGAGCGGCTCTGCATCGCATGCCTACAGCGGCCATGCCCTGACGAGCGATGAGATTAAGGCCGAGGGCCTGCCCGAGGGCTTTACGGTCAAGGCCAAGATGGACGGTACTCAGACCGACGCCGGCTCTTCCGAGAACACGGTCAAGAGCTACAAGATCCTCGACGCCAAGGGCGATGACGTGACCGACATGTTCGGGAATGTCACCGTCAAGACTGGCACGCTCACGGTTAGCCCGAAGAAGATCACGGTTGAGACCGGGGGCGCCACCAAGGTATACGACGGCGAGGAGCTCACGAACAAGAACGGTGCCATTCACGGCCTGGTCTCTGGCGAGCACGCCGATGTCGTGACCAACGGCACGCAGACCAACGTCGGCTCCAGCGACAACGGCTACACCATCGCCTGGGGTGCCGCCAAGGAAGGCAACTACACGATTGCTTCCGATACGCTCGGCAAGCTCATCGTCACGCCTCAGTCCGTGAACCCGAACGACCCGTCGTACCACAAGCTCCAGGTGAGCAATCCTGCGGACCTGACCTATGACGGCCAGACCCATAAGTGGGCTCCCGAGGTAAAGGACTACACCGGTACCGAGCTCAAGGAGGGTGTGGACTACACGCTCACCTACGACACCGATGACTTTATCAACGCCGGTTCTATTACGGTGACGGTTGTCGGCAAGGGCAACTACACCGGCACGGTCTCGAGGACCTACCGCATTAAGCCGGCACCGGTCTTCATCAAGACCGAGAGCGCCGCGCGCGTCTACAACGGCAAGGCCCTGACGGCTGGCGGTGCTATCACCGGCCTCGTCAACGGCGAGACGGTCGACTTCCGTGTTACCGGCAGCCAGACCAAGGTCGGCCATTCGGCGAACACCTATAAGCTCGCTTGGACCGGCACGGCCCGTGAGGCGAACTACACCGTTGACTCCATCGAGACCGGCACGCTGACGGTGACTGAGTCCGAGGACACTGTGGTGGTCACCACGACGGGTGGCATCTTTACCTACGATGGCAATGCGCACGGCGCGACGGTTGCCGTGTCGCAGCTGCCCGAGGGCTACACCGTTGACGGCACGCCCAGCTCGGACGCAACCGCTACGGATGCGAACGGCGAGGGCGTCAAGGCTACGGTGGACCACCTGGTGATCCGTAACGCCGAGGGCGAGGACGTGACGTCCAAGCTCAACATCAAGAAGATTGACGGAACCATCAAGGTTCTGCCTGCCGAGCTGACGGTTACGACCGACTCCGCCACCAAGGTGTACGACGGCACGGCGCTGACTGCCGGCGCCGCCGAGCTCGACCTGATGGGCGATGAGGAGGCAACGCTTGAGGCTATCGGCAAGCAGACCCAGGTGGGCTCCTCCAGCAACGGTTACAAGCTGACGTTCGACAAGACGGCCAAGGCCAAGAACTACAAGGTTGTCTCCGAGAACCTCGGCACGCTTACCGTGACCAAGCAGTCTATCGTTCCGTCCGAACCCGGTACGCCGAGCGATAACTACAAGGGCGTTACGGTCGATGATCCCAAGGATGCCGTCTACGATGGCGTCGAGCATAAGTGGACGCCCGTTGTGAAGGACGCCGAAGGCAAGACACTCGTTGAGGGTGCTGACTACATGGTCTCCTACGACACCGATGACTTTATCGATGTCGCGACGATCAACGTGACCATCACCGGCAAGGGTAACTACGCCGGAACGATTGCCAAGAGCTATCGCATCACCAAGGCCCCGCTGCATGTTGTGACGGGCAGCGCTACCAAGGTCTACGACGGCCAGGCGCTTACAAGCGCAACGGTCACGATCGACGGCCTGGCTAAGCGCGATCGCATTGGCATCGCCGTCACTGGCAAGCAGACTAACGTCGGTAGTTCGCAGAACACCTACACCATCGACTGGATGCAGACGAGCGCGGATAACTACGAGCTGACCGATGAGCTCGGTACGCTGACGGTTGCCGCCGCGCCTGCAAGGCCGACCACCCCGACCACTCCGACCACCCCGTCGACGCCCGCCAACCCGACGACGCCGTCGACGCCCGCGGTTCCCAACCTGACGCCTAACAGCTCGGACAGTGGCTCCACCACGACGACCACGGCGCCCAAGGGCGACGACTCCTCGGCCAGCAACGATCGGGAGCAGAAGGAAGAGAAGATTTTCGACGCCAAGAACCCGCTGGGTAAGTTCGACGGCAAGAAGGACACCTGCTGGGTCCACTGGTACATGATCATCTGCGCAGTCGCAACTGCGGCATACGGCCTGTTTGTTGGCCTGCGTCGCGACAAGCACGGCCGTCGCCTGCAAAACGACCTGGATAAGGTCCTTGGTAACGACGACGAGACTCAGGAATAAAGGGAGGTTAGAGCCATGAAGAAGAGCAACTATCTGGTCCTTGCCGTTTCGG
Organism: Collinsella sp. LCP21S3_A9; assembly: GCF_052118785.1. Lineage (NCBI taxonomy): Bacteria > Bacillati > Actinomycetota > Coriobacteriia > Coriobacteriales > Coriobacteriaceae > Collinsella > Collinsella sp. LCP21S3_A9. Next base: position 20,709 of record NZ_JBQKGN010000022.1, read on the forward strand.
CTTTGGTTTCGATCTTCCTGCTGTACCTGTGGTACTCGCTGGGATTCAACAAGATCGACAGTCCGCTCGACTTGGTGATTTCCATCGTTTGGTGGGTGCTGATCGCCGTGTTGGTTGTTTGGATCAACAAGCTCGAGAAGACGCGCCAGCAGCGCATCAGGACGATGTATCTGGCGCCCACGGTTCTGTACAACAGCGAGACAGGCGTTCGTAGGCTGCAGGCGGGCGTAAGCACCGTCGAGGCCATGCGCGAGATTCTGGAGGGTCTGGAGTACGGCTTTGATACCCAGGATCTTCCCAACCGCGACGAAGTCGATTTTGCCTACGTGGTTAAGACCGACGAGTACAAGCCTGCTCAGGACAAGGACTCCGAGCCCACTTGGAAAGGCTCGGTTGTAAAGATCGATCGCGCGGGCGAGAACACCGAGACCGCGTTCGACGGAATCCAGCAACTTTCTGCCGCCCTGGCGTAGATGGGGTATGGGGGCGAACCTGCGAGAGCGGGTTCGCCCTTTTTGTTGCCGTTAGGGTCAATAGGATGCTTGACCTGCGAGAATACGGCAGAAAAAAATTCTCAAATAATTGTTGACTCCCATCTTGCAACTAGGCTAATATATCCCTTGCGCGATGGACCTGTAGCTCAGTTGGTTAGAGCGTCCGGCTGATAACCGGGAGGTCACAAGTTCGAATCTTGTCAGGTCCACCACTTTCTTTCGCAATAAACACCCCAGCGAGAGCCGAGTCGCCGCTGGGGTGTTTATTACTGTCTCCGTGGGGGTTTAGCTCAGCTGGGAGAGCGCGGGCTTTGCAAGCCTGAGGTCAGGGGTTCGATCCCCCTAACCTCCACCATGATGGACCTGTAGCTCAGTTGGTTAGAGCGTCCGGCTGATAACCGGGAGGTCACAAGTTCGAATCTTGTCAGGTCCACCATCTAAAACGTAAAGAGCCCCGAGCTATTGCCTCGGGGCTCTTTTCTTACCTATCCAATAAGTTTTTGTGTGCGGTGCGAAAGTTTGGGTAGTATAGCTATTCAATGCGGCGGATCTGTCGCGCATGCCAATCACAACGTACCGGAGGTGTTCCATGGTTCGTGTCGACATAGAGACCATCGTCATGGCCGCCGGTCCCGTGCCATCGCTGATCGTCTTGCGCGAGCGTTGCCGTAAGTCGGATTCGTCCGCGCCGCTGCGCTCTCTTTCCATCCAGACCGGTTCCTACGAGGCAGCGGCCATCAGCCGCGGTATCGATACCGGCCGCACCGATCGCCCCATCACCCACGATCTTTTGCTCGATACCATCGAAGTGGTGGGAGCGAAGATCGAGCGTATCGAGATCGTGCGCGCCGAGCCGCCGGTGTTCTACGCGACGGTCGTCGTGCACACCGATAGGGGCGAGCGTATGCTTGACGCACGACCGAGCGACGCTATCGCCCTTGCCGTGCGCAGCAATGCCCCCATGTTTGTGGAGGACGACATCATGAATCGCTTGGGCACCGTCTCTCCGCTTGCCGACGAGGTTGACGACGAGAGTGAGTTCGAGAAGTTTGACGAGTTTGTCCACACGCTCTCGCCCGATGATTTCTAAATGTCGGTTGAGCACGATGCACGGCGAGCGCTGATGGGTACCAGTGTGTCGGCCGAAGCAGCCGCTATCGCGCGTGAGGCCCATATGCGCGCCGAGGCATTTGAGGCCGCGCGCATTGCGTATGTGACGCAGGCTCGCACTCTTCGCGAGCGCCGTGACTCCTATATCAAGATGGTTGTTGTCTCCGCGCTTGCCGCGGTAATCTTGTCGCGGCTTCGTGGTACAGTTGGTGCGCTTGGGTTTTCGATTTCGACGGGCCTGGTGATCTGGGGCGTGGTCGATGCGGTAATGCTGACCAACCAGATCAAGGTGCTCGACAAGCGCGCGGCGGATATGGTTCGCGCCCGTGACGCTGCCGCCAGAATCGCGGCCGAGGCACAGGAGTTATAACGACGCCGAATGCGATGGGAAGGTCAAAAGATGGCACAGGATATGCAGGACGCCGGTAACGTCTCCGCCGAGCTCGACGCCATGGTGTGCGATCTGATCGGTGCGTTTTTGGACGACCTTGCCGCCGGTGAAAACCCGGGCGTTGTCGTGGCGATCGAGGATGCCGCCTCCAACCGCTATCTTGCGGCTCTCGACGAGGACGGTGAGGAGGCATGCCTGGAGGCTGCCACCAACTTTATCTCCGAGCACAAGATGGGTCTCAAGGACGAAGGCCTGGGCCGCATCGCCCGCTATGCCATCGGCTACACCGGCTGTGTGGAGATCGAGGGCGGATATCACGACGCTTTGCTCGTTAGCTTCTTCGAGACCACGCTCGAGAGCGGTTTTTCGGCATATGTGCTGTACGAGGGCATGGGCGCCGGCGATGGTTTTATGTGGAGCGACCCTGAACCTGCAGGTGAGGAAACCCCTCTCATCTAGAATCGCTAAAATAAACGAGTTTTTCGGTAAAAGGCTCAATATTCCCGCCGAGCGTTGTATTGCTGGACGGGTCGCATACGCGTGCCGTTTGTATATAGATAGAAGATAGGGGAACTACATGCGCGTAGACAATCTGAGGAACATCGCCATTATCGCCCACGTCGACCACGGTAAGACGACGATGGTCGACAAGCTCCTGCGTGCCACGGACGCCTTCCGTGCCAACCAGCAGGTCGAGGATCGCGTCCTGGACTCCAACGACCAGGAGCGCGAGCGCGGCATCACGATTCTCGCCAAGAACATCTCTATCGAATACAAGGACGTTAAGATCAACGTCATCGACACCCCGGGCCACGCCGACTTTGGTGGTGAGGTCGAGCGCGTGCTGCGCATGGCCGACGGTGCCCTGTTGCTGGTCGACGCCTTTGAGGGCCCCATGCCCCAGACCCGCTTTGTCCTACGTCACGCCATCGACACCGGCCTTAAGATCATGATCGTCATCAACAAGATCGACCGTCCGGGCGCCAACCCCGAGAAGGCCTACAACGACTGTCTGGACCTTATGGCCGACCTGGGCGCCACCGACGACCAGCTCGAGTTTGCCATGGAGCACGTGGTCTATGCCAGCGCCATGAATGGCTTTGCCCGCCTTGACCCCAACGACGGCAACATGGACATGTACCCGCTGCTCGACATGATCATCGACGACATGCCCGCGCCCGAGGTTGACGAGACCGCGCCGCTCGCTATGCAGTGCGTGACCATCGACCACTCCAACTTTGTCGGCCGCATCGGCATTGGCCGCGTGTACTCCGGCACCATTCGCCAGGGCGATCAGATCCTGGTCGTCAAGAACGACGGTTCCAGCGCCACCGCTACCGTCAAGCAGCTCTTTACCTTCGACTACCTGGGCCGCACCGAGTGCCAGGAAGTCGGCGCCGGCGACATTGCCGCCGTCGTGGGTATCGAGCGCACCGACATCGGCGATGTCTACACCGATCCCGAGAACCCCGTCGAGCTCGAGCCTATCGAGATCGATCCGCCGACCCTGTCCATCGTCTTCGAGGCCTCGACCTCTCCGCTCGTCGGCCGCGATGGCGACATTGTGGGCGCCCGTCAGCTCAAGGAGCGCCTGTTCAACGAGGCCGAGAACAATGTGACCATGAAGATTGAGGAGCTCGAGGACAAGAGCGGCGTCGAGGTCTCGGGCCGCGGCATTCTGCACCTGTCCGTCCTGATGGAGTCCATGCGTCGCGAGGGCTTTGAGTTCCAGGTCGGCCGTCCCCGCGTTCTGTTTAAGAAGGATGAGAACGGCAACAAGATGGAGCCCGTCGAGCAGGCTGTCGTCGAGTGCCCGGACGAGTACTCGGGCAAGGTCGTCGAGGTCTTTGGCACCTCTGGCGGCATTATGACCAGCATGGACACCTCGGGCATCGTGACGCACCTTGAGTTTAAGATCCCGACCCGCGGCATCATGGGCCTTAAGAACCGCATCATGAACGTCACTCACGGCGAGGGCGTGTTCTATCACACCTTCCTGGAGTACGGTCCTTACGCCGGCGAGATCGGCAACCGTCAGAACGGCGCCATGATCTCCATGACCACCGAGAAGGCCGTTGCCTACGCTCTGGGCACGCTGCAGGAGCGCGGCCAGCTGTTTGTTGAGCCGGGTGTCGAGTGCTACGAGGGCATGATCGTGGGTGAGCGCAGCAAGGCCGGCGACATGGTCGTCAACATCGCCCGTACCAAGAACCTGGGCAACCAGCGTTCCTCGACCTCCGATATCTCCGTGCAGCTGGTACCGCCTCGCACCTTCTCGCTGGAGGAGGCGCTGGAGTACATCGCCGATGACGAACTGGTGGAGATCACCCCCAAGAACATCCGTCTGCGCAAGCGTCTGCTCAACGCCACCGATCGCAAGAAGGCTGCCGTTCGCGCCGGTCAGGTCAACAAATAAGCGCTGAGCTCTGTAGCATTCACAAGAAAGGGCGTCGACCATCGCGGCCGGCGCCCTTTTTGTACCACCACAAAGAGGAAGGACACCTTTGCGGTGGTTGGCGGTTAGGCGGAGGGAAGGCCCGGGGTGTTGGGGGCCTTTTGCGGTTTGACGTGGGCGTTGCGCCAGATGATCTGAATGAGATAGCCCAGCATAAAGACGAAGGCTACGCCGCTGATAAAGTTGCCCATAAGGGGAAGTGCCGTAAGGGCGCCGGCGATAGCGCCGCCCACGGCGGCCATGGCGTAGCGGTTCTGGCTGTGCCCGACCATGCGTGCGATCGCGGTGCCCGCAAAGGCCGCCGAGACCAGGGCGATGCCGATGACGCCGCACATCAGGGCTCCGGCGAGCGACAGGCCGGCAATAGAGATGATGAGCAGCAAGATGGCGGGAACGGCGGCTACCGTGCCCAAAAGACCGCTCACCCACAGCGGGGCGGGGTGCTGGTGAAGCATGCCGGCCGCGCTGGCTGTTGCACGCGGAAAGACGAGCTCAAGGAGAATCGCGACAAAGCAGGTGGAAAGAGCTGCGGCAACGATGCCGCCGATGACGTCGTTGACGGTGGAGGTATCCTCGTTCTCGGTGCGGTCGATCTTGAGGGCCCCCACTTTGGCGCCGTCGGCGCGTTCGGGGTCCTGTGAGACATGAGCGTTTACGGTACCGGTGATGTTGGCGTTTTTGCCGAGCACCAGCTTGTCGGCCCAGACCTCAACATCGCCATCGACAGTGCCGTCGATGGTTACCGTATTGCCCGCGAGCGCTGCCGACTTGGCGGAGCCGCGCAGGGCAACCGTCTCACCTGCGGCATAGAAGCAATTGGCGGTACTGCCGGAGTTAAGTACGACGTGCTGAGCGGCAACTGTCACGCTTCCATCAATGGTGGTCTTGGCGATATCGATGGTGCGCGCCGCCAGGCGAACGGCGCCGCCTACGGTGCAGTCGCGAATCGACAGACTTTCGCCGGCGGCGATGATATCGCGGTCGATGGACGCGTCGTCCAGGCTAAGGCTTTGACCGGCCCAGTACAGATCGCCCCCGACGCCGGATGGACTGGAATCCCCGTCGGACACGAAAACATTGCCCGCGGTGTCGGTGCCGGCGAATGCCATGGAAGGCAGCGCGGTAAACGCCAGCGCGATAAGCGCGAAGGCCATAATGAGGTGTCCGCGCATGTTGTGACGTTGCGCCGCCGCGGGTTGGTTGTGAGGCATGGTGAATCCTTTGCTTGGTGATTTGCATACGACCAATATGGTACCCATTGCGCCTTCGCTCTAAAAGAAACTCGCGGTTGCAGTATTCTGCATGGGCAATTGCCTACGTAAGGCGTCGCGGGATATCGGGCCTGCGGCCGGTTGTAGATAGGCTGTCACCTAGCGATGGGCCGGGCCGTGCTATCTATTTTTTACGATGTAGGAAACGCGCGATATCGTCCTCGGTGGGGCTTTTGATGTCAAAGCGCAGCGAGAGCCAGCGCAGGCCCATGGTCACTGCGACGCAAACGACCAGCGCGACGACATTGCTGACCAAGCCGCTCATGACAAGGCAAACATAGCTTGCCGATCCAGCGATAGCCGCGATGGCATAGAAGTTGGTGCGCTGGAAAATACCCGGCACCACGCCCATAAAACCATCGCGCAGCATGCCGCCGCCTACCGCGGTAAAAAAGCCCATCATGATGCACACGACCGGTGCAAATCCGTACACGAGCGCCTTATCTGCGCCGGTTGCCGCATAAATACCCACCGAGATGATGTCGAGCAGGGGGATGAGCTTGTCGGGCTTGTCGACGATGGCAGGGAAGATGTAGATGATGGCCGCCGTGGCGATGGACAGCGGAAGCGCCATGGGCTGGTTAAGGATGTAGACGTTGCCCACCTGGAGTGTCATATCGCGCAAAAGACCGCCGCCCAGACCGCAGACCACGGCGAGCGCGACGGCGCCCACCAGATCGAGTTTGTGCTCGCGCGCAACCAGCACGCCCGAAATCGACGCCGCGACGACAGCGAACATCTCGAGCCAAAACGGGATGGCAACCATGGCATCCGAGGCGTGTGCGGTAACGATTACAGTGGCGATGACGGGCAAGGTGGGTTCCTTTGGGTAGTTGGATTGGAAAATGCCCGTACATAGTACATGGTTGTGGGAGGTCGTGACCCCATTGCTCGGTAAACGGTCGGAACTGGGCGCGGTCACAGGTTCCAAACATGTACATCAGCATCCAAAAACGACATTTTTTGACATCTTTGGAGGGTGATGTACATGTTTGGAGATCTAGATTGGTGTTGAACGCCCTGGCGGGTTCGAACCCCTCCTCCGCCGCCGTATTTGTCTGTAAGGGACTCAAAACAAAAAAGCTCCCTTTGTTGGGAGCTTTCTCAACCAAAATGGCGGAGGAGGAGGGATTCGAACCCTCGTGACCTTATACAGGCCAAACGGTTTTCGAGACCGCCGCATTCAACCACTCTGCCACCCCTCCGCGTGGGGTAAAAACAAAGCAGGCACAAAGGCCTGCTTTGGAATTAACTGGCGGAGAGTCAGGGATTTGAACCCTGGAGACGCTTTTGACGCCTACACGATTTCCAATCGTGCTCCTTCGGCCACTCGGACAACTCTCCGTTAAATGCGAAAGTCAGTATACACGAGGAATCGCAAAGTGCAAACCAAAAACTTGGCATTTTTTAAATTGCATCGCTCCCCTTGATTATCAACTTCATCCGAACACCTCCCACATTCATCCGCACATGTGCGGATGAATGTGGGAACCCGATACCCTGAGGGCCGGATCGGCCGGCCCCGGGAGATCGGAGGACGGCATGTCCGGAAAGAAGAAAAGCGGCTCCGCAAGGGCGGTCCCGAGGGCCTACGGAAGGCTCACGAGGCACGAGCGGGACACGGTCCAGAGGATGCTGGAGCGCAGGGCGTCGTGCAGGGAGATCGCGAGG
>NZ_JBQKGN010000023.1:0-27716 GCF_052118785.1 Collinsella sp. LCP21S3_A9
TGCCGGGGGTGGCGGCCGGGCATTTTTTGACAGCCCCCCCCCCCACCGCTTTTTGCAAATGGGTCTATTTGCTGACTTGGGTTTTACTGCCGGCTAAAGCATGCCGGCAGATGCGAGGAGGAGTATGACAACGATTGCTACCAGGGCAACAATCACCATCGTGAGTGCCATCGAGCGTTGACGTTTGACAGCAAGGCGTGCGCGACGCATGGACTCGGCGCTGCGGACCGTCTCGGTGGATGGGGTTGGCCGAGACGCGGGCTGCGCCTGTGCAACCGTGCGGGTGGGGACGGCGGCGTCCGCCCGTACGGTAGCGCTGCCGCGATCCGCCACGGGCCGGTGCTTTCGCGGGGCACCCGTACGGGCGAAAGGCTCAAGGCGCGCCGCGAGTTCATTTGCCGAAGGGCGTGCGTCTTGCGAGACTGCCAAACAAGCCATAATCGCGTTGACCAAGCCCTGCTCGCGGGGAGTTGCGGGCGCAAGGGGTTGCGGCTGCACGGCGCGCTTGAGGCGCGCGTGGTCTCCAGAGCGCCTGAGCTCTGCCTCAAGGGGGGCATGTCCGCAATAAAGCTCGTAGAGGATGCTTCCCAGTGCATAGATGTCGACGGCGGGGTTGTTGCGCGCGCCGGGGTCGGCCTTAAACCGCTCCAGCATTTCGGGTGCCGCGTATGCCGGCGTGGCACCGCGAAAAGCGTTGACGTCGACGGTAAAGGAAAAGTCCGGTTTAACGAGCTTGGCACTGCCCATATCGATCAGGCAGATGTCGAAATAGCCACTCGAAACCTGCTCGTCGAGCGGGATGCGATCGTGGCGCAGCATGATGTTGCGCATGGAGAGGTCGCGGTGAACAAAGGGCGTGTCGAGCGATTGCGTGGACAAGATGATCTTGAGTACGCTTAGGCCCAGCGCAGCGACGATATCGCCGGGGCAGGTTGCAGCGCCATCACATAGAGCGGACCGTGCATCAAGAAGCGAGACGCCATCAACCCACTCCATGAGCAGCGCCGGGGTTCCGTCTGCCGTGTAACCAAACCCGTAGACATCGGGGAAACCCCTTAGATTGGATACGACGGAGAGCGTGCGGTACTCCTCTTCCAAAGTTTCTCGGTTGAGCTGTTCTTGCTCGGGCTGGGCATCGGGGCGCGGCATCTTAAGCGCGAGCTCAAAAGCGCGATCGCCGCTCTGGACGCGGCGGACATAAGCGTTGCCGCCAAAGCCGCCCTTTTGCGGCGGAACGAGAAGCGTGCAAAAGCGACGCCGTGCCGCGGCCTGCTCACGCTCGGAGAGCAGTGCTGGCGTATGAAACTTGACGAGTCGAACTTCTTCGTAGGATCCGGTCATGGCGCGCTTTCATCCTTTCCTCCATTAGCAGGATATGCGCTAGCCGCTGCCTTCTGTTGCGCAACATCGACAAATCTGCCGCTCGCCAATGTTGCGCAACAGAATCGCGCAAGACGGCGGTAGAAAGATGTAGGAAAGACGCAAGGACCAAGTTGGTCAAAAACGGAGGGATAGCAAGTATGAGCGCCGTGGTTGGGATGTTTACATCTGTTGGCCCTGCGGCAAGTAGCGCCGCATCTACTGGGACAAGCTTGGGTGCTGCCGGCGCTGTTGGTATGGTCCTTTTGGCTCCTACCGCAATTGTTACGGGTGCGTTGGCTGCTCGTGAGACGGCGGAAAAAGATGCAAGTTATGCCGCCAAAGAGGAATTTAATGAGACTCTCGCGGACCTTAGGAAACGGATCGATGAGATAGCTTCCGGGCTGGATGAATCAACACGGGCAATGTTGGACGAGCTGATCACCAATTGTTCTCGCTCCTTTTATGCCGAACATGAAGAAAACACGATGAGTCTTGGTAGGGATACAAGGGTGAGAATGGAGAAGGCGTTAGCTCATTTGCTTTCAACACTTCACGTCCTGTTTCCACAAATGACTTTTGACGCTCATCTGAAGCAGAGGATGGAGATGAGCAAAAGTCAGATTGATGCTGCTTTGACCGTTGAAAAGCTGAGAGCACAGGGTCTTGCTAGGGCGATTGATTTTGATGTAACGCCTGATAATCCTATAGATCTGAAGAGGGCATTGCTTCAGATAACCGCGGCGGCGGAGTCTTCTTCGGGCGTTGAAACGTTTGAGGGGGCGGCGCAATCATTTGACGCGTGGTCGGAAGTTGCCATCTCTTTGATGCAGGATGAAGCCTTGGATATGGCGCTGCGTAATCGAATAAGCGCGAAATTCGAATCGATCCGCGCCGCCTATGATGCGCTTGATTCCGATTCAACTGTTGAGGAGCTGCTTGCAATTAATAAGAGCATCAAGGATTTCGATCATGTCATGAAGCGCGCCCGGTATGAGTCTGCCGAGAAGCATGAACAGTACACGCAGTACCAGATTCGAGTAGAGCTACTCAACGATCGATACCATCGCCCGACTGTTCTTAAGCACATTTATGAAATCGATAATATCTACGAAGAAATCGAAATCGCCGATGCCGAGCTTGATAAGGCCGTAAAAGACGAGTATATCGAGCGTGCAATTAATGATGCTATGGCTGAACGTGGTGTCAATGTGGTCCGTTATGCCGTTATGGATGGCTCGGGCAAACCCTGGCGTCTTATGTTTGACACAAACGAACACAAAGCGGTCGCTGTCCTTAAAGGTAGCAGCGAACAGCAGATCATCATGCGTGTCGTAGAGGCTGACCCAGCTGAGTTTTCTGAAGACCCGAATAATCCCACGATTATCAAAGACATGAAAATCCAGGATCAATCAACCGTCGATAAGGCCGTCCAGGACCAAGCGGAATTTTGTGACTTCTACAAGCAGTTCAGTGAAGACCTTAAGAAGCGCGGCGTCTTTGCAGACACCTCGGCTGGTTTTGTGCGGCCGCCAAGTCCGGATGCTGCCGTCGAGATTCACCCGCACGATTACGTGCCGCCCACGCCTTCCGCAGATGCGGAACGTCGTCTGCGTAATCGCCGTCAAGTAAGTCAGCTCAAGCAGAGGGAAATGAGGTAAACCATGACATGGGAATGCCCTATCTGTGGTCTTATGAACGATGATGCCCGCGATATGTGCGAGGACTGTGGGACGCCGCGTCCCGCTGGCACGGTTCCCGCGCCTTCGGCCCCTGCGCCCGCGGTCTCGGCACCCGAGGCGTCAGTCGCCTCAGCGTCCGGCTTTGCCGCCGCGGTCGCTGAGCGTCCGGCTCCCGCCGTCTATCCTGCAACATCATCGATGGGCGGTGCTTCGCGGCCTCGGCGTCCCGCGCCCCAGCAGGCATATCAGGCTGCTCCTGCTCCCACGCCGCAGCCTACCCCCATGCCCGTTCCGCAGCCCGCTCCAGTTGCTGCGCCACAGCCGACGCCTGCGCCAATGCCGCAGCCCGCGCCGCAACCCATGGCGAATGCTGCAGCTACTCCTGCGGTTCCTGCGCTTACGCTTGCCGATCCAGTTATGGGTGAGCAGCTTCGTCTCACGGACGCCGCCGTGCTTGGACGCAACGTGTTTCCTTCTATGGCTTCGAACTTTGCCATGTCCCGGCAGCATGCCAGCGTTCGTTTTGAGCGGGGCACATGGATGGTTGCCGATGAGGGGTCCAATAACGGAACGGCTCTTATGCGTGGCGGCCAGATCCTCAACTTGGTTCCCGGCGTGGCCCAGCCGATTCATACCGGAGATACGCTACTCATTCCGGCTGCGTCTGGCGAATTTGCCCAATTGCGTCTGACGGTTACTATGGAGGAACCGCCTGCGGCGCAACCCGTGCAGACCCAGGCTTGGTCTGCGCCTCAGCCCGCGTCTGCTGCGGCACCGGTTGTTTCTGCTGCTGGTGAGTCTGCGGGTGTCGAGGGCTGGTTTGTCGAGTGTCCCGAGTGCGGTCGTTTGCATCTCGTTGCTGATGAGCGTGCAAAGGTTGGGGATGGCTGTGAGGAATGCGGTTGCTCGCTTGCACGTACCTCGGCCGTGTACCGTACACTCGATCCGGGCGAGGATTACGCCGATGTTCGTTAGCCATGTGCTTGCCCCCGTCGTCTCGCTGGGTCCGGGAGAACGTATTGTTGTCTGGACCGCTGGTTGTTCAAAGCGTTGTGCCGGATGTATTTCGCCCCAATGGCGCAACCAGCTGCCCGAGCAGGATGTCGATGTTGATGAGCTTGCGCAGATGTTGCTCGATACCGCGCGCGAGCACGGCGTGCATCGGCTGACGGTTTCGGGTGGAGATCCGCTCGAGCAGGCATCAGAGCTCGTGAAGCTGCTGGCAACGATCCGCTGCGCTTACGATGACATTCTCGTTTACACCGGATTTACGCTCGAAGAGCTGCCGCGAGCGATCGGCGCGGATACGTGGGAGACGCTTAAGTCCCTCATCGATGTGCTGATTGACGGTCCGTACATAGACGAGCTTAACGTGCCCGACTGCGTGCTGCGCGGTTCGACTAACCAGCGCGTGATCTACCTGAGCGACCGCCCACACGATGATTACGACCAGTATCTTCAACAGCCGCGTCAGCTTCAAAACTATGTCCAGGACGGCACGATTATCACCGTTGGTATTGTCGACCGCTACCACCATGAATTATCTGCCAAGGAGGTATAACACATGGCAACTGATTTCGAGCGCCAATCCTGGCAGCGCGAGATGCTCAACTTTAAAGGGGTGAAGAGCCTCTTTATCCTTGAGGGCAACGTGAACGACAAGTATCCCGATGTGGTCGACAGCGGGCTCCAGTTTTCGGAGCTCGCCGAGGTTGTGCGCGGCCTTTTCGAAGACGCCAATGGCTCAGTTGAGTACAACGTGGCATATTTTGACCCCATTCAGCTGTTCTCGAGCAGCATGGGCAACGTCGATTGCAAACGCCTGGTGTCGCTGGCACACGACGAGGCTTCCAAGAGCGACGACCGCATGATGGAGGCGAACGCCTGCATCGCCGATGGCCGCCAAGCATATGCCACCGAGCAGTCGAGCCTGCCATCATACGGCGAGGTTATCCGCTCAATGTTGCGCCTGAAATACAACGACAATCCCGATGGCGGCACCGAGGCTAAGCCGCTTTGCGTGATCGTCAACATGGCGTCGCGCCTGCTTGCCTCCTCGACCGGCCTTATGCCCGACGAGACGCAGTTCTTCCTTAACCTGTACCTTGGTGCCAGCAAGGCTCGTCTCATTAACCGTACTGCCGTCAACACGCTCATTCTGGTAACGGATAACGTGCGCAACCTGCCCGTGTGGTTTATCGAGGAGAACCCCTTCTTGCGCACCATCACGCTGCCGCATCCCGACCGCGACATGCGCGAAGCCTATATTCAGAGCAAGTTTGGCTTTGGTGAGGCGCTGTCCGATTCCGATGACCGTGCGGTGCGTCGCTTTATCGATACCACCGACGGCATGAGCGTTAAGGAGCTCGAGGGCCTGCAGCGCATGTATCAGCGCGATATGCAAAACCCCGATGCTTCCATCGAGGCCATCCTTCCCAAGCTCGTCGACGTGTATAAGTACGGCTTTCGCGAGAACAAATGGCAGCAGATGTTCGAGAAGCTCGAGGAGGATCCCGAGGCAAAGATCAAGCGCCGCGTGAAGGGTCAGGACGAGGCCGTTGAGAAGGCCGTCACCGTGCTCAAGCGCTCCGTTATGGGCCTTTCGGGTGCTACCCATTCGTCTGGCTCTAAACCCAAGGGTGTTCTGTTTTTGAGCGGTCCCACCGGTACCGGTAAGACCGAGATCGTTAAGGCCATTACGGAGCTCCTCTTTGGCGATGAGCGCAGCATGCTGCGTTTTGATATGTCCGAGTACGGTGCCGAGAACTCCGATCAAAAGCTCTTTGGCGCTCCTCCGGGATACGTGGGCTATGCCGAGGGCGGTCAGCTTACCAATGCGGTCAAGGCCAATCCGTTCTCGGTGGTTCTTTTCGACGAGATCGAGAAGGCCGCGCCCAGCATTATGGACAAGTTCCTGCAGATCCTCGAAGATGGACGCCTGACCGATGGCCAGGGCAATACCGTGTACTTCTCTGAGACGGTCATCTTCTTTACGAGCAACATCGGCTTTTCCAAGATTGAGATCGATGCGCAGGGCAACGAAGTTCGTAATACCATCGCGCCCAACACGCCCTATGACGAGATTTGCAAGCGCGTGCGCACCGAGATGGATCGCGAGTTTAAGCCCGAGTTCTTGGGCCGTATCGGCGACAACGTGGTCATCTTCAACTTTATCGACGATGCCGTGGCACTTCAGATCCTCAATTCCAAGATCGATGCCGTTAACCGCAACGTGCATAAGGCACAGCCCGATATTACGGTTGAGGCGACCGATGCCGCCCGCGAGCTGCTGCACTCCATTGCCATGACGGACGCCGTCAAGGCCAAGGGCGGCCGCGGCATTGGCAACCTGGTGGAGAGCGGTTACCTTAACGGACTTTCCGATTTTCTGTTTGAACACCGCGCCGAGTGGCGCGGTCGCCCCGGTATGGTGGCACGCGCCGTGCCGCAGGGCGAGGGCGATGATGCGCATATCGCATTTGAGCTCGTGCCCGGATCGATGGGAGGCGATTGGCGATGACGAAGTTTATCGCTGCAGCAAAAACCCAAGCGGGAACCAATCACCCCGTCAACGAGGACCGTTTGCTTCTTGACGGCAACGTCCTTTGCTATGGCCTGGTAGGCGATTGCGAGCGCGAGATGGGCTGCATGGCAGTCTTTGACGGCGTGAGCGAAGGCGGGCACGGAGCGGCCGCCTCGACGCTCGCTGCTCAGGCGTTTGCACAGGCCGTGCGCGTCTTTGATGCCGATGCCGTCAACGCGTTACAGGAGCGCCTACGCATGGCGGGCGAGCGAGCCGAGAACGATGTTGAGACGTATGCGGCTCGCTATGGACTGTCTGTTGCTGCATCCACGGTTGCCGGCCTCGTGGTTGCTCCTGACGGGCACGGTGCTGTTTTTAATGCCGGCGATTCTCGCGTGTACCGACTGCGTGGCGGTGTGCTTGCCGTGCTTAGCTGTGACCACACGCCTGAGCGGCGCGTGGGCGGCGTTGGCGCTGAATACAGAGACGATGCCGTTTCGCATTGTATTGAGCTCGCGATTGGACTCAATCAGGGCGGTCGCAATCTTGAGGTCAAGACGACCGTGATGCTTCCGGGCGATCGCTATCTGATCTGTTCCGATGGTATCGATGGGCAGATTGCGCAGGAGCGTTTGCAGCAGATGCTTGCGAGCGATTCGACATGTGCGCAGTTGTGCGAAGAGCTATATGCCGAGGCTCGGGTGAACGGCTCGACGGACGATGCGACGCTGATTGTAATTGAGGTAGGGGAGTAGTCATGTCTGATGAGACGGTTACGGTACGCCGAGATGGCGGCAATGACAATGATGAGACCGTAACGGTGCGCCGCGGGAATGCGCCCGTAGGGGGAGAGACGGTTACCGTGAACCGTGGTGGCCAGACTTCTGCACCTGGAGAGACCGCGACGGTGCGTCGAGCCGATGCTTCGGCATCTGGTGAAACGGTCACCGTCCGCCGCGACGACGCGCCATCGACAAACGAAACCGTAACGGTGTATCGCCCGATGACTGAATCGAATGGTGAAACAGTAACGGTTACGAGGCCGTCTGTTGGCGCTTCCGCCGACGGCAAGACCGTTACTGTTTCACGTCCTGGTACTTCTGCGGCAGGCGAAACTGTCACGGTGTCGCGCGCTGCGAGCCCCGACGGGCAGACGGTAACTGTCTCGCGCGGCGCCACGGCCAGTCCCAACGGTGAAACGGTGACCGTTTCTCGTGGGGGCGCACATGCGGCCGCTGCATCTGCCTCGCCTTTTGTTGCAGAGGATGCGACGGTTGTCTCGAATGACGGGCAGCAGTTTATTATTCATTTGGGACAGGTCATTGGCCATGGCGGTCAATCTAGCATTGTTGCCGCCGAGCGGGTGAGCGATGGTTTGGCATGCGTTGCCAAGGTCTTTAAGCCTCTTGTGGGCGCCGAGCGTTCGGCATATCAAAAGGTGGTAAGCGCCGTAATGGGGCTTAATGGCCGCCCCGTGTCTCAAACGCATCTGCTGCCCATCTTTGCCTATCTGCACCAGGGCCTGAGCGCGACCGAAGTGGGGGCTGCGGCTCCTCAGCTGTGGGATGTTTCCATTACGCCGCTGGCCACATGCCTTTTCGATCGTCCCCGTAGCAAGAATATGGTTAAGAGCCGCGTGATTCCCGAGCTCAGCCAGGCAATCGAGTTGCTCCATACCGAGCTCGGCATTGTCCATCGTGACATTAAGCCGCAGAACGTCTACCTGTACGACAAGCAGATCGTGCTTGGAGATTATGGCTCCGCCCGCTCGCTTGCCGGATTTGACAGCCGACTGACGAACACCATGACGCGCTCCGACGGCTACACGCCCGGTCGTGGTGGTATGGTCGACCCTCGAAACGACTGGTATTCGTTTGGCTACACGGTCTGGACGCTCTACGAAAACAATGTCCATCCGCTGCAGGAGTTCATAGACGACAATACGCTTTCCGATCGCCAAGAGACGGGTGAGCCTGCGGACTTTAACCATCCAGATGATGCAACCCTGGGAAACCTCCTCAAGGGCCTGACGTTTGAGCTTTCGGGCGAGCGTTTTGGCTATGAAGAGGTTAAAGACTGGATGGCCGACCCAGATAATTTCTATCGCAAGCTTCCCACCATGGACGCCGGCAGTGCTCGCAAGCCTTACGAGTTTGCGGGCAAGCAGTATAGCGATCCGGTGTTGCTCGCTCGAGCGTTGTCCTCCAATTGGGACGAGGCTAAACTTCGCATGAGCCAACAGCAGCTCGAAAACCTGATGGGCGACTGGGGTGAAAATGACCTGCAGACTAGGATTCACCAGTTAGTCGAAGAGGATATCCAGACAGCGTCCAATCCCGACCTGGCGCTCGCTTGCGTAATCTATGAGATGTCCAACGGCAAGATTATGTCGTGGCGCGGCGAGGATGTCTCGCTGACTAATGCACCCGATGCTTTGCCAGCGCGTATTGCATCGATGGCTGTGGATACAATTGATCGCTATGCTCGGCAGTCAGGCCTTGATGGCACAAATTCATCTGGCGTGTTGCCCTCTGGATTCCTCTCGCTCGTCTTATCTCGAGAAGCAAACGCCGACAGTCAAAGGGTTCGTTTGGCTTCTGATATTCACAGTCTTGAGCTTCTTGCTCGTCAATCGGACGATCCACATTTTGCGGCCTGCCTATTTAAGGGCTTGTTGACGTCCGGTGAAAACAAGCATGCTATGGCCCAAGGTGCGATTAAGTCGGTATTGCGGCAACCCTCTGCATTCTTTGGCGTCTGTTCGTCTTCTCGATCGCTCGATGAGTTTTTGCTCTATTTTGCCGGCGATGTTGATATGTCAGCAATCATCGCTGCTCGCGATGGGGCAAATGCCGAGGGCGGCATAGACACCGACGTTGTCCTTGTCTTTATGGATAAGGTCGCCGACGATAAGGCCGCCGTGCGCTCGTTTTATCGAAAGTATGGAAACTATGCTGCCTGGATTTGGCTTTCTGGCCATACCGACTTATATGAAACGATGCAGGGTTCGACAGGTGAAGCTGCAGTTATCGCACTTCGTGGACTTAATCCGGCAATGGATGCGCCCGTCTCGACACTTGTTAAGTTGGGCAGCAACGCCCGTCTTGAGGGCATTAAGCTTCGAGGCGACATGGAATCTACGCCAGTTCCATATATTCTGGGCTGGGAACTTGATGAACGTTTTGGAACGCGCCCCATCGCGATGGGATCTCTGTTCTGTGCCCAGGTAAAGAATGATGTCGTGCCGCGTGGGTACGTTTCTGACCTCTTGACCTCTTGTGAGGACCATGGCGTGCTCGACATCCTTGAGATTAGGCTTTTGGCGGATGTCGAGAGGCTGCCGTCCGCGGCATATTCACAATATTTGGATGACGCTCGCGGAGTTGCCGATGGAAAGCTGAAGGCGGCTATCGAAACGGACACGCGTGAATACGGTGTCGTCAAGGGCATCGCTGACAGCGATGCTCAGATTGCTGCTGTAAAGAAGGAGCAGCGGAACGTTCTCATTACCACCATTGCCGTTGCGCTTCTCTATCTCCTTATTATTAAGTGTGCCCGCGGCTCATTCGGTCAGCTTATCGTTTCACTTGGAACGTTTGGCCCTCTCGTTGTCGTCTTCTTGGTGCTGGCATTCTTGGGCTGTTTCGGCTTCCTTGCACTCAACGTGCTCCGTTCTTTTTCTGCCGTTGATCGTGTCTCGGGTCTCGAAGATGCTCTGGATTCAAACGCTGCTGCCTTAGAGGGCTATTTGGTCAAGTTGGTCGATTTCGACGGACGTAATGACAAAATTACTGAAATTCTGTCAGTTCAGTCGGGAGATGCCCCATTGACCGATGCGCGTAAGCCGCTGTTCTCGACAGGGCGTCATTCCGTGTCGTTTTATACCGATCCCGAAGTCATGGATCGTTTCGGACGTCTTGCTGGTAGATTGGTGCTCATCACGGCACTCATCGTTAGCGCGTTTGGCTTTATGGGGTCGATGTATGTCGATGGCGATGTGTATGCGAGGGTTGAAGTCTTAATCGCGGTTTGCTTCGGTTTGATGATCGTATTGATCGTGTTTGGCGAGGATGCACATCCTGGCAGTGCTCAAGCGCTGCGTTCGTGGCTTTACATGTGGATACCTCCGATACTCATTGAGTTTTTGCTTTCGGGGGTTGTCTCGTTTGCCAACTTCCTGAGCCTTTTCGGTTTCATTTTCCTCTTGCTTGCTTTTGTAATTAGCGTTATTGCATTCGTGTTTTTCCGTGGTTTGGAAAAATGGGATGATCTCCAATCGCGGAAAAAGCAGTCGCCGATTGCTGTCCAGCCGATTGCTGCTCAGCAGAACGCTGCTAAACAAGACGACATTCCGCAGAATGGCGTTCAGAATTCCAGCACTGGAATGAAGACGGATTACAAGGCGCCTGTTAGTTATGTTTACGCTTCTGGCAGCGCTGCGTCTGTTGGACATGCGGGCAGCGCTCCTGCTGTGAAGAAAGAATCAGTGAATGCTAGGAAGTCCGGTTCTGGAGTGAAAGGCAAAAAGGAGCCGAACGCTATTGGATATGGCACCTATGACCAGATGCCTTGCCGTATCGACATCTATGCCAACTACATCAAGATTACCCATACCTCGATGTATTCCGGAAGGCGCGATTTAGATAAATATAAATCCGTAGTTAAATCGGGTAAAACATCTGA
Source organism: Collinsella sp. LCP21S3_A9 (assembly GCF_052118785.1). NCBI lineage: Bacteria > Bacillati > Actinomycetota > Coriobacteriia > Coriobacteriales > Coriobacteriaceae > Collinsella > Collinsella sp. LCP21S3_A9. The sequence continues at coordinate 11,248 of NZ_JBQKGN010000023.1, forward strand.
CTTGGACAAGGCGTTTAATAGGCCTTATGCTGTAAATACGATCAATATTCCAGCAAACGCGCTCACTAATTGGCTTCGCATGCCCGGCATCACCAATAGCCCCGAATTTACGTTCGACCGAAAGGATCGCCAGCTGCACACTCGCGTGCAACACACGATTCAGGTTTTTTCGCCGGGTTTCGATGAGGTACTCGAAGATTTTGCAGACTCTCATTTCCATTACTGATGAGGACAGAGGGTAATACTCACGTGCCCGTCGGGGAGGACTCCGATTGGCGAGACGACAGTTTGGATGATCAATGCCAACGTTAAACTTGGGAAATATGTTTGGAAGTTCCAATAACGATAGGAATCGTAGTGGGGGTTCTCAACAACAGGGCTCCAATGCTCAGCGAGCAGGTGGGCAACTTCACGATGTTGAGCGGCTGGTTATGGGGGGCCGTGAGGCTATTGCCAATAGCGCCGAGGCGCAGCGCCAGCGACGCCGCCTTGCCGAGAGCATGGCTAGGAAAGATGCGGTGTACGGAACCGTCATCGACCAAGGATACGGAACGTACGATGGAAGGCCCTGTTCGATTAGATTGTACGAAAACCGCATTGAGATTGTTGCGAAACGCGAAGGCTCGACTCTGGATAACCATCCGGTGGTCAAGTCGCTTATCCCCGGCCTTGGCAAAAGCAAGGCTGTTGCGGGAAGGATTCTTGCTCCGGGTAATTCAAACCCGCCAATCGTCATCCCCGCCAATGCCATGACGGGTTTTCAGCAAGTGGCATGGGGGATGTTCCCGACGTTTGTATTCATGCGAAGGGATCCTGTGACGAGGAAGCGAGAGTCCCACACGATTAAAGCTATGACTAGAGAGCTTGGCTATTCGTTAGAGCGTTTTGGCGCTATGCATTACCACTTCTGATGATTTGTGAGGATATAGACAATGGGTATGGGGGAACGAGATTCTGAGGGCCTGTCGGCGCAGGAGCGACTCGAACAGCTTCGCGCTCAGAGGATGGCACCGAAAGACCCCGGGGTACATATCGAATCGGACGCAGCAAATGGACGTCTGGACATCAACTGGAATAGTGCCGGTGCACCAAAGCGCCATGTGAGTATTAATTTATCGCGCATTGTAGATGCTATTCCGACCGTCATTCGTTTTCTTCCGGTGCGTATTATTACGGTGTGGGGTCTTTGCTCGGTCTGGTATCGTCTGTTCCTAAATACAGGTGGAGACGATATTTTGCATACGGGTCTCCCTGCTCCTGGATATAGCGCTTTTAACCCATTCGCTCAAGCAGCCGTTATTTTCGGTGGCCTAATTGTCGTTTCGATTGAGTTATTAATTGGACCGCTGAGTCTGATTATCAAACAGCTGATCATTGGTCTTTTCTATTTGCTACGCGGTTCAGCTGCTACAAGGCGCGCATTATCGGATGCGCATGCTCAATTTAACTTTGGTCAGTTTATCGCTGACACGCGCGAAGGCTATCACAATGGCTATTCACTATTGGGGTCGGCGTTGCGCGCAAAACGTGGTGCGCGCAACGGCTCATCTTCTCTTGATTACGGCGAGGGTGCCTTGACGGGCGTAGATCCATATTCATATCAATATGATGATGGAATTGGTGATCGTCCGTCTGTCTTGGAACTGACTGATGAAGAGGCCGATCGCTTGTGGGACCTGTACTACCCGGCCTACGGCGCCGAGGGTCCCATGTCCAACCTGCACGAGGCGCTCGCCGCGGGCGACCCGCAGGACTACACGGCCCTGATGGGCCTCGCCCTCAACGCGGCGGAGTGGTGCGAGCAAAACGGCACGCCCGACACGCACGGCTGGTTCGACGACCCCGCCTACCCGGGCGACTACGTCGACGCCGGCACGTTCTACCTCATGGCGTACTCGTTCTGGGAGCGGGCGGCCGAGGCGCGGCGCGTGGGGCCAATCGAGCCGCTCGCGGACGACATGAGCCGCTTCATCCTGCGCCACCTGAGCGACTGGTCGCGCGAGAACGCCCACGCCTACCGCTGGCGCGGCGACTGGCGCGACGCTGACTACTTCGACAAGGACCGCCTGTAGGCGGCGGAGGGGAAACACGGATGGCAATTAATCAGAACGGGTCTGGTCGCGGGGGCACTGGGTCTAACGGATCGGATATCAACGATATCGTGAATCGCTTGGGCGGTCTGCGCGTAGTGGTTGTCCTTGCCGTGGTGGTAATCATTGCCATTGTGGCGGTCACGTCCATCACAAGCGGCATCTCCGACACCAATCGGCAGACCGAGCAGCGTGCCGAGGCCAAACAACAGCAAGAAGACGAGGCGGCGCGCGCTCAGCGTAAAAAGGAAAAAGAAGAGCGCCATCAGGAAGAAGCGAAAAAGGCCACAGTGCTCACGCTCGATGAAATTACGGACGAGGCGCTGCGCTCGGACTTAGCGCTCGATGCAGATGAGGACGGGCATATTTCGCAAGAGACTGCGGATGAAGCTAGATCAATCGACGTCGAGTCATTTGATTCGCTTTCGCTGCTGGCCAACTTTCACAACATCACGACGTTTGGCATCGGCGACTACGACAGCGAAAGCTACGACATAAGCTCCATTAGCAATATCACTCATCTGTCCATTGGCGACTGCTCGGTGCCTCAGGTTGATCTCACACGTTTTCCTCAGCTACAGCGCGTTACCATAAACAGGCTCGAGAGCCCCGTCGATACCTTGAATGCCAAAAACATGTCCTCGTTGACGAACGTCCAGATCGAAGGCCTTGATGGCAGTATCGGGACACTTGACCTGTCGGGTGATGTGAACCTCGAGGTTCTGAAGATCAGTAGCAGAGTCGAAACGCTCAATCTGTGCGGGGCAGGCAGGGAAGATGCCTTCCATTTCACTTTTACACCCAATTGTGTTGGCAAGATCTTGTACGACAGCGACACGAGCAGCAGCCTGGTCGAGTATTTGCAAAAAATGAGCAGTGACTACGGCTACACCATGGAGCAGCAGTAGTGATGCGCTCAAGTGAGGAGATGCGATATGGCGAATTTTAAGCCCGACATGTCTTGGCGGGATGACGAACGGGTTCAGCGTGTGACCGTGCAGCCTTCGGGCGGGGCTCATGAGCAGGCTGCCGAGACACCGGATGTGCGGGTGAATATGCGTCCGAACGGGCGGGCAACCGAACAGTCTGCTGGGCAGGCGCAGCAGACGCCGGGGCGTTCGACAAGTCGGATCCCTCGCCCTGCCGGCCAGCCGAATGGACAGGCAGCTGAGCGTGCTAATGAAGCCGTCTCTCGCTTGGGCGGCGTTCGCGCCCTGGTAGTGCTTGCGGCGGTTGTGGCCATAGGCGCGGTTGCCGCTTTCGCCGTGATTGGCGGCGTCGGTGATGTGCAGGGCGGCGGGGGAGCCTCGTCGAGCGCCTCTAAAGAGTTGAGCTCAACTGACGCCTCTGGCTCCGAGACCAAGAAAGAAAAAGGTCTCGTCGATGTTGATGCGATCTCGGATGATACGCTGCACGGGTTGCTTGCCGACTACGATAACGATGACGATGGCCAGTTGACCGCCAAGGAGACCCAGAGCATCACGGAGCTGGTCGTGAGTGATGAGGTGACGGATTTCACGCCCATTAGCAAACTGGACAAGCTCGATACGCTCGGCATCAATACCCTGAGCGCCAAGAGTGCAGACTTTAGCGAGCTCGAGGCACTCGAGGTGCTCAAGTTTGGCGACATGACGACCCAGGACCTCGACCTGAGCGTCTGCCCCAAGCTTAATTCCTTTAAGATCGAGGGCCTTAAGGGTGCTGTCAATTCCATCAACGCCTCGGGTCTTAAGAACCTGATGTTCTTTACCGTTGACCAAGGGCTTCAGGGCGACGTCGAGAAGATTGATCTTTCGAACGATGACATTCTTGGCGCACTCGAGATTACCTGCAATGTCGGTGAGCTCAACCTGTCGGGTTGCAGCCACTCGTTCCCCAAGCTCAACATTGCCGCTGATCACATCGACAAGATCGTGGTCGACAGCAACACCAATGCCGACCTGGCGGCCACCCTGCGCGACCTCTGCACCCAGAAGGGCTGGACGCTGGAGGAGCGGTGACGAATACGATGGATGCGCGCCGCCATGGTTCGAGGTGGCATTCAGCACAATGGTCGACGATGGATTATGTCTGTGGAGGTGGCTCAGATGGAAGATATGCCCAGCAAAGAATACGATGTCTTTTTTAGCTATGAGACTTCGACTTCTTCCGAGCTTGTGCGCAAGCTGGCCGAGGTGCTTGAAGGGCATGGCTTAAAATGCTGGTATGCTAAGAACAATATAACGATTGGAAAATGGAGAAAGCAGATTTATGAGGCGCTGGACAGTTGTCGCGTCTTTATCTTGCTGCTGAACAGGGCGGCGTCATTGTCTGATGAGGTTGATGATGAAATCGAAAATGCTATCGTTCTGAACCGCAAGGGCGATCTCGAGCTCCTTCCCATTCGTTGTGATAACGAGATTGAGCCGAGTCTGGACCGGCATTTGCTGCGCTATCAGCAGCTTGATTGGACTTCTGGCGTTAACGAGCAAGCTATCTCGCAACTGTTTGAGTATCTAAAGGGTGTCTTGCCTGATCGTTTTGACGATTCCGGCAATGTGGTCCAAACCGCACGAACGGCAAATAAGTATTATGAACTGTACGGTGACGAAAGCGATCAAGAAGCAAAGTGGCTTCATGTCCAGCAAGAGATGCTTCGCAGCTATGACGCCCCTGTCTTCCAGAAGATATTCAATGATATAGAATGCCATAGCGTTCTCGATCTCGGCACGAATGATGGTTTCCAGCTTGTTGATCGCTTGGCTTCGTGTGGTTCGCTTGAGTTTGCGTTGGGTATTGATGTAAATCCCAATGCGATTCGCATGGCTTCGGAAGCGTATGTCGACGACCCTCGTTATTTGTTCGAAGAAGCCGATTGCGAAGCGGCTTCGTTTTCCGATTACCTTGAAAGCCGTCTTGCGCAGGCGGGGAAGAAAGGATTTGACCTCGTAATCCTGTCAATGGTGCTTCTCCATTTAAAAAACCCGTTTAAGCTGCTTCGTGTTGTGCGTAAACACATGAATCGCGGAGGCTATATCTTCATCCGGGATATCGACGATGGATTTAATATCGCCTATCCGGACGATGAGGGCTACTTTGCGCGGCTGAACAGGCTTTGTGGGGAGATTGCGACGACTGGTTTCCGTTTTAGTGGAAGGCAGCTGCTTGAAAAGCTAACGAGGGCTGGGTTCAAGGACATTTCATTTGAGGGCAGTGGCATTTCGACTGTGGGGATGGACCAGGATCAGCGTTCGGCTTTGCTGTCGGCTTCTTTTGGATGGCTCGGGGGAGATTTAAGGCTTCGCGCCAAGAACAATCCCGATAACGATGAGTATCAACAAGATGCTGATTGGTTCGAGGAGACATACGATGAAATTGAGGAACGTTTTCTAGATGTCGGTTTCTTCTATCATGAGGGATATGTCATCTATACTGCACGAAAGTAGTTCACTGAATAAAAGAGCGGGGGCTCGGTTTTGAACTGCCTCCCATTTCTTGGACACGAGAAATGGGAGGCTTTTTATGCGTGTCGACTTGAGAGTGAAACACGACATCGAGGCCAGGAAGGCGGCGATCGGGCTCTTCGAGCGAGGGCACGGCTCCGAGTCGGCGGCGAAGGCGCTGTCGGTCCCGCGCAACACCGTGAGACAATGGCTCTACGTATACCGGTCGTTCGGAAGCGAGGTGCTGCTATCCATGGACGGCAAGCAGACCAGGTACACATACGAGCAGAAGGTCGCCGCCGCCTCGGCCGTGGTCGACGGCGGCATGGGCAAGCAGGACGCCATGAAGGCGTTCGGGGTCATGTCCCTGGCGCCGCTCAAGAGATGGTGCGCGCTCTACCGCGAGGGCGGCGCCGAGGCGCTCAGGCCCAAGCCCAGGGGCAGGCCGAAGGGGTCCGGCCCCAAGTCGCGCGGGCGCACCCGCGAGCAGGAGCTCGAGGAGCGCTGCCGAAGGCTCGAGACCGAGGTGGCCTACCTAAAAAAATTGCGTGCCCTGGTCGAGAGGGACGGGCTCTGACCAGGGCGAAGGTCGAGGACGTGAGCGCCCTGCGCGCGGAGGGGTGCAAGCTGGGGAGCCTGCTGGAATGCGCCGGCCTGGCCCGGTCCAGCTACTATTACGCGCTGTCGCACCCGGCCAGGCCGACGCGCCCGGAGCTGCGGGACGCGGTGGCGGAGATCTTCTCGCGCACGGCCAACGGGTGCGGCCACCGCCAGGTCGCCATGTGCCTGCGCGCCGAGCTGGGCGCGCGCATAGCCAACAAGACCGTGCTCAAGATGATGCGGGAGATGGGGGTCCGCTGCGGCATCCGCCGCGAGACCGACTACCATAGGTACAACTCGTACAGGGGGGTCGTGGGCGAGACGTTCGAGAACGTCATCGGGCGCGACTTCGCCTCCGACGGGCCGTGGCAGAAGATGGGCACCGACGTCACCGAGTTCAAGCAGCCCTGGGGCAAGGCCTACTTCGCGCCGGTGTACGACTTCGGCAGCAAGGAGATAGTCGCGTGGTCGACGTCGACCAGCCCGGACATGGCGCAGCAGGCCGAGCTGCTCGACCAGCTGCTGGCGAAGATGCCCGAGGGCGCGACGCCGGTGCTCCACAGCGACATGGGCTGGCAGTACCAGCACGCCGCATGGTGCGGGAGGCTGAAGGACGCCGGGATCGTCCAGAGCATGTCCAGAAAGGGCAGCTGCATCGACAACGGCGCCACCGAGCAGGTCTTCGGCCACATGAAGGACGAGTTCTTCCGGGGAAGGACATGGCCCGACTTCGAGTCCTTCAAGGTGGACCTGGACGCGTACGTCGCCCATTGGAACACGAGGCGAAGGCAGGTTAAACTGAAGGGGCTGACCCTGGAGGAGTTCCGGAACCAGCCCCTTGCGGCGTAGTTCTTATTTAAGCCGTCCAAGTTTTGGGGTGCAGTTCATTTTGAACCGAGCCCCCGCTTTGTCTATTTCTGAACAGCAGCTGTCTTTTCTTTTTCCTCCTTGAGTAGCTCGCCAAGCTGCTTGCCACTCTTGGTCTTCCAGTCAGCCATGCCACTACTGCAGCGACCGATAACAAACGCAGATGCAGCAGAGGGGGTTGGGAATACCAGTTTTTCGGTTAGGATGTTGTCCTCATTGATGAGGTGCTGGTATTTTTGACGGCTTTCATATGTGGGCTTGCGGGCAGATGCGGTGGTGCCTTCAGCAATTTTTGAGCCGTTCATTACAATGAAGCCATCGCTTGTGAAATACCCGATTGCATCGGATCCACGACCGTACGTATGAAGCTCGATTTCCGATATGTCTTGTGGGGCGCTGATCTTAACGGGGACATCTTCGATTTCTTCAGCGGCGTCTTCTCGCATATGATCGATGGCAGCTTTGACCTTATTGGCAAGCCATTGAACAATACAGTCTCTAACAAAGAAATAATCAGGACCTTGGGCTTCGTTCTTGAGCAAGTCGATCAGTTTTGGCAATATGCCCTCGACGCCATTGACCTCTTTGATTTGTGTCCAAGTTTCACAAGCATTTTTGTAGGCGGCTTCAGAATCCTCTTCATTATCAAAATGCAGGTTGGATTTATCACTCAGCTTGTCTGCAACGGTTTTTTGGGCAGCCCAAAAAACCGGAACGCAAAGGCTTCCGTGGTGTTTTTCACTATCGTTTCGAGTGTCAATTTGATTCGCGCAAAACGTGTTGAATTCATATCGGCAAGGACCGCTTGTAAGGTATGCATCTGTAATAAATGCTAGGAGGATATCGCTTTTGGACAGGTCTTCATCGATCTTCTCTGGCCAGTTATCGCCGATACTGATTGAATTTAAGTCGATCACTTTTTTCACTCGGTATTCGGTGTCCTTGAGAAGATCATTGTTAAGCTTGTCCATTGTTCGGTTAACAATATCTAGGAGATGATTGAATAGATTGTCGTTGCGTCTGTAGCTAATAAACACCTTTACCAGGGTGTTGCCATTTTCATCTTTTTCAACTCCTAGTATGGACTGCTGCTGGTTCATGGGTCCCTCCGTTTTGCCGATTGCTGTTATTTGACGATGCTGCCCTTGGCGATGCGGGCTGAGAGGGCGACGATGATTCGGTCGTAGGCGTAGACGTCTTTGCCTAGCAGGAATCCGCGAGCGCCGAGTACGTTGTTGTTGGGCGTCATGTAGGCGTGACGCATGAGGGTCTCAGATTTATTCGTGCCTTCGGGCTTGTCTTTGGGCTCCTCCTCTTTAAAGAGAAGATTGACATTATGTGCGCGCCTGCGCTGATCCCTCTCGTCCTCTCTGGTGCCGTGCCCCAGCTCGGTCATGCCTATTGCCTGACAGTAAGCGAGCCAACGCTCGTGCTCTATATCACCCAATAGACAAATATTTTTAATTCTTCTGCGATAATTGGCTTCGTTGTTGGCAAATGCCTCCAATGTGTTGCCAGCCAATTTATCTTCAATTAGGTATTGTCTTACCAGATGACCATTGTCTAGGCCTTCGCTTCTCCCGCCTTCTAGTTTCGCCAGATAGTCGTTTTCGAGCGTATCGATGGTTTCCGATAGACCAACCGACCAAAAGCGACTTGGAAGATACGCGGCCGCCGCACGACTGCTGCGTTTGTTCCACTCGCTCTTGTTGAATTTGTCGCGCGCCGTATCGTCTGGCATGGAGGCATCATAGCTGACGGTGGCATGGTCATAGTTGCACATCTCATATACCGCATTGAGCTGTATAGCGCGCTGTTCAAGCTTATTGTTGAGGAGATTGTTGTAGGTAAAGAAAGCTTTGCGAGAACCGAAGGGATGCATGATTCCGACGATGGGGTCCTTTTCCTTTTCGGAACTTGCTGCGGTCATGGCGAGCTTTCTTAAGGCTTTAAGAATCTCTTCGCTTTCGATATGAGGACAAATTACGGGGCGTTGCTTCATGTAGTTTGGAGTGCCATGCTCGACAAAGCGGTTGAAAATCTGCCGTTGCAACATAAGGGAGCATGAGAGGTTCTGGCTGCAGTTGCCCGTGGTTACAAAGGCATAAACGAATGCGTTATCGGGCAGCAGGACACAACTGTCATCACATGCCACGCGCTTGCTCTGAAGGTCGTAGTGCAGAGCTGCGACGCTGTTGCCTGCCATAAGGCGGTCAAGCGTGATTGAGGGGGCGCTGGCCTCGACAAAACGCACTGTAGGTGCCCCGTCTTTGATCTCTCCGAGCATTTCGGGATATCGTGCCGCCTCGCGCTCGACGATTTCGTGGGCATTAGGGTCGACGATCACAATGCTGAGCTTTACCTGTGGCAGACGGCCCATCCAGTATGCGGTGCGTGCCGCCTGCATACCGTAATCTCCTGCGCCAATTACGAGCACTGTGAGGTTTTGGAGCTTGGTGCTGTCGTCGCGGGTGATGTCGACAGGAGCAAGCCATCTGAAAAGGGGTGCCTCGTCCAGAACGTTGTAGATTTCGTTTTGCGTACGAGAAACCAGGTGCAGATTGACGTTTTTTGGATAGGGCTTGATGGCATCAAAAACTCTCGGGTCGTCGGGGTTGCTGTGAAGACAATGCAGCGTAATCTTGGGCGCGCAGCCGGCTTGAGGATCCTTGTGCGTCGCTTCGAGCATGTCGATCGTTGCGCTGACATTGTGTTCGGTTTCTTCGCTCGTTGCGACGACGTCAACTGCGACCAGATGCTTAACTGCATCGCGCAGCGATGTAATCGTTGTGAGCACATCGGCTGCTTCGGAGTCGGTGAACACATAGCGCACATAGCCCTGGCACAGATTGCGCAGTACGCGCTGACGTTCGCTGTCTTCGTCGCTGCCTAGACAAAAGATGAGGGCGATGTCGCCGTTGCCATTCGCGTTATTGAGCGTTCCGTCCTTGATGTTGTTTACGATATCACGCGCGAGCAACTCGGTGTTGGCATCGACGCTCTCAAAGATAATTGCATGGTCGGCATACTTGAGATGACGCTTGATAACGCTGCCCGAGAGACGCGTGGCAACAGCGTTGAAGGCAAATAGGCCAATTTCAACGGGAAGGGCGATGATGTATGCAAGTGTGAGCAGCGAATAGAGCAGGTTGAATACCTGGCCGGTAACGCTGCCGCCAAGGGGAATAGCGCTATAGACGGTTGACGTCACATCGGTGAGGCCGGTCTGGATGGTCGTTGTCCATCCCACGGCAAAGAAATTGGTGATGACCCAGCTAATAAAGTTGAAGGCTCCCGGCTCCCAGCCCTCGCCAAGATCCGAAGAAAAGCACTGCGCCCAGGTAACGGGGGCAAATAGGCAAAAAGCGCCAAGAGCAAGAATTCCAAAGGCGACGATGCGACGGTTGGAATTGATCTCGAAGCCAAAGAGTTTGTGCTGATAGTTGTGCCGTTCCAAGTGTATGGAATAGCAGAGTGCGACGAGAGCGACGAGGAATGCCGCGAACCAACAGATTGGAGAAATCAAAGTAGGTACCTCCTGTGAGTATAGAGATGAACGGATAACGTGAACTGGGTCTGTTGCCGCCTACGTAAGCATGCGGTCTCTCAGTTCGGCCGCCTCGTTAATCTCGACATTGGTGCGGCCTTGGAGATCTTCGGTGCGCTTGCTGGTGAGCTTGCCGTCCTTTAGTCCGTAGGTGGTGTACTGAACGATTGCGCCGGTGGTTTCGGCTGCCTGACGTAGGGGCTCGTAGGTGTCGGTTTGTTCGCACCATGCATAGAAATCATCAACGGTGGCGTTGGGATTGCCGCTAAAGAGTCGATACCATTCGCGTCCAAAGCTGCCAAGGACCGAGAACGTCTTTTTCTCGACAAGCTTGTCGCCCTTGTATTTGTAGTCCAGCGTGAGGTCCACCAGATAGGCGGCTCCCGTTTCAAAGGCGTTCTCATTGCTCTGATGACCGATGACCTCGGCCTCCGGGTAGTACTTGTCAATAAACTCGGCGGCATCGCCTTCGTAATCGGCAACGATGCGCACACTCTGCACTTTGCCCCGCTTGTACGTGTAGTGCAGGATGCGCAGCAGTCGCTCCTGCCAAAACGCATAGGAAAACAGGTGGTCGACAAAGTGCGGGTTCTCAAGCCGATTGGCCCGATTCATCCAAACGGTTTGAAACAGTTGGTAGTCGGCTTGCGGCTCGTCCGTGACCTCGCGGAACCACTGTACGGCGAGGTCGGCGGGGATATAGAACGATAGTCGCTCCTGCGGAGTACCGCTCTTGGTCGTTTTGGCGCGCAGGGGAATCTCGACCTCGTAGCCAGAACCGTCGTCCGTTCCGCAGTTTAAAACGGGCGGTAGCATAAACTGGCAGGGGCCCTCGTCGCATACGCGCATCGGCTGGGGGCTAACAGGTTGCCCGTCAAACTCCATCTCGATGTCTGTGTCGTCTTCTTCGTCCTCGTCATCATCTTCGATGCCAAGGTCGTAGCCGGTGTAGTAGTCATCCAGGTGTCGCTCGTTTACATTTCGCCCGTTTACGACGTCAAAGACGGTAACACCCGTCATGCGGTCGCAATACTTTGCGACTTCAAAGAGGTTGCAGCTCTCCTCGGGCGTAAAGTTATCCATGCGGTGCTGGAACTCGGTAACGCATTCATCGGGATCATAGCCGTCCATTTCGCTGTCACCGAGCCAAAAGCTGGGATCACGATTGCTTTTGAAGTACCACCAGTACCAGACGGGGCAGAATACCGCATTTACGCCAAAAAAGACTTTCTGGATGATGTTGCCGTTGCCGTCGAACTTGTAAACGAGCGGCAAGTTAGCAACCTGATCGTTTGATGTGTCACGCGCCATGGTGTGCTCCCTGCGATGATTTGTGTTGCGCGTGCAGGCCAGATTCGATGCATCTGACCTGCACGCGCCTGTTACTTCGCATACTAGGCCGCCTGCGCTGCATTCTGTTGCGCAACATCGTGGACGGCGCGGTTCGATGTCCAGGGACGATGCCGCGCAACAGATACATGGCTTGGCCGTGCCAATCGCTCCCTAGTAGCGCGCCGAGCGCTGGGCGTTGCCCGGGTTGTAGCCCGCCCAGGCGGCGATGACGTCCGACTCAACGACGCTCGTTGCAATGTTGATAAAGCTGCCGCCACGGGGCAGGTCGGTGTGGAAGTCTTCGAGCAGGTTGGGCTGGAAGCTAAAGTCCTCAAAGTTGAGTGTGTTGGGGTTGTAGAGCTGACAAGTACCATCCTCGGTAGAGATCGGGCCAACCATGTAAACGGCCTTGTGCTCTACGACCTCGGTATCGTCGACGTCGATCACCTCTCCGCGATCGTGCGCGGCAGCGGCGTGCTCCATGAGCTCGAGGAATCGGTCGGCTTCGGCGCTGCAGAGTACGCAGCGCGAGAAGAGCACCGTGAGGGCATAGCCCGTCTTACGACCCAGTTTTTCTCGTAGCTCGTTAAAGCGCTGTGACTGCTCCGGGGTCATGCGCGTCTTGGACGGCGCGGTCTGTTTGAGTCCGCACGTCTTAAGGAACATCGCGTTGGCCTTGCGTAGGGCGCTCATAGCGGCAGAGTCGCTCTTTGCCGCGGAGACGTCGATGCGTCCTCCCTCGGGAATCTGCTTGTAGCGAGAGAAGCCCTTCTCGCCCTCGACGGGCATCCAGTACGTAATGATGTCATTTTCCACTACGCTAAAGCGGCACGTAAAGGGCGCGCCGATTGCCGGTGCCTCGCCGTAGAACTTTACGCGTACGGCTTGGTCGGTGTCCGCCATCCACATCATAAAGCGATGGCTATTGTTGCCGTCATGGCTCCGGAGCTTTGCAATAAGGTAGCAAACCGAGTCGCAGCGGCTCTCGAGTGCGGCACCTCTTCCGGTGGCGATGGCGCTTATGCCTTGGGCCTTGAGCTCGATGTCGCGGTGCAGCGCGTTGAGCTCTTCGGATGTCAACAGGTCTTGGCCGAGAAGCCCCGCGACAAGCGCGCCGACTTCTATGTCGGTAGTAAGGGCGGCGTCGATAACCTTGCGGTGCGCCTGGTGGCTTGCATAAGCCGGCAAAGGTTTGCGGCCTGTGGCAAATCCAAATGGGTCGCGGATCTGATCGCCGCCGCGATAGAGCGGCTCCAAAAAGAACATGTTCATGTCATTTTGCTTGCCCTGCTTTTGACCGTAGGCATCGAGGGAGTTCCAGACATGCTTTTCTGCAATGGGGTTCATCCACAGGCTGATTTTCGATTTTTCTGCCGAGGAGGTCGAGGTGTTCTTTTTGGAACTTGCGGCGGGACGAGAAGCCGGGACCTCACGATGACTGTGATAATAGTCAGTATCGATTCCTAAGGTCTCGACTAAGTCAAAAAAGTCGCCAGCTGTTTCGCCTTTCGCGAGCTCTGCCATGACCGGTTGCGATGGGTCGTCGACAAAGGAAATGCGTGTTTTTCCGTCATCGGAGACTGCCTGACAGTATCCGCATCGAAGCGCGACGTAGCCTTCCGGTTCACTGCCTCGGTCAAAGTAGGTGTCATCTTCGCAGCCGAGCGTCTCGGGGACGGGGACAGTTGGACGATCGGTGCCCGGAATCGTTATAGCAGCACCCGCTGCGTACTTGAGCTCGTCGAAATACTCAGTGTAGAGCGGAATGTTGTAATGTTGGGCTAATGCCTCGAGAACGATGGCGTTGGGCACGGAGTGCGCCACGCGATAGCGCACGGAGTTATAGCCCCATTCGACATCGGTTGCATCATCGGGGATTCCGTGGCCCACCATGGTCCTCAGGACCTCATCGGGTGAGTCAAACGTGCTATCGGGCGTGCCGCAAATCGCCTGGAGCGAGAACCCGCCAAAGCACTTGTCGAGATCATCGCGGATATATGCGCAGCAGTCATGGTTGGGAAAGACGATGCGAAACGTCATCGCACCCATGGCCTGAGACATGTAGACGTTGCCCGATGCCTGGGCATCGGACTCTGCCTGGGCATTGGACTCTGCCTGGGGCTCCTCTTGGGCGCCAAACTGGTCCTTGAGAAAGTCGAAGTACAGGGACACGTTTCCGCGCTGCGCATACGAACGCATGATGGGGTCGGTGGTGTCCTCAAAGTACTTTTGGCTTCCGTCGGGCATGGACATGGTTCCCATGCCGCAGCGGAACAGGGTGTCGGTGGCGCCGTCGAACCCCTCTGGGAAATACACCCAGCAGCTCTTGTCGACCACGTTTGCAAACGAGACGCTATCGCCCTGCGCATCGGCGATCACGGCGCCGGCGGCGATCTCATCGGCATCGGTGTACTCGTAGTAGACGGGAACGCCGATCATCTTGGAGATAGTCTTGGCAACCTCCAGCGAGGGGATGCCGTTGTATTCGTACTGGAGCGAGTTGTAGCCCCAAACGACGTTGGTGACCTCTTCGCCGTCGGACCCGCAGGTTTCCAGGGCAGCATTGGTGGCGTCGGTCGGATCCATGTGCTGGAAGTCCTCGTAATCGGGGATCACGGCAGCAAAGCAGAACTCGCCATAGTCTCGCTCCAGGGCGGCTTTGGCCTGCATGCAGATATCGTGGTTGGGAAACACGATGCGATTGACAATCTGGTTGATCGAGATCCCTCGGTCGGTATCTTGAAGCAGATGCTCAAAAATCTCGTCCATCGTTCCTTCTTTCGTATGCGGTGGAAGCCAACGATCCCGGGTTTTAGGGCTCGTGGCTTTGCTAACCCGAACGCTACTGCCCCGATGGGCGAGAACGTTGCGCAACATCCGCGAGTGCGCAAATTGCAATGCGGAACGGTCTGTGCTGGGGCGTTTTGAGAGCGGGTCCGTCTCGCTCTCGGCAATGTTGCGCAACGCTTGCTTGGCATGGATTTCTACACTTGAGTTGTCCAAAAGGGATTCGGTTCTTGAATGAGGGATGAACGATGAGCGGGAACTCCTATTACGATGACGATATGTCTGAAGAGGACTACGAGCGGGTCATGGAGCATATGTACGAGCTTGAGTGCGAGCTCGAGGAGCCTCATGACGCTCGCACCGACCAGTTGATTCGCGAGGAGCTCGAGCAGCTTTCGAGTGCCATGTTGTTTGAGCCGGTGGTCAAAAACGGTGAGTACCTTGGTGAGCGCGACCATGTGCCCGGGTATTGGACGGATCGTCGCGATTTGGAGTCCGAGTCTTCAGACGCTTCGAGCGATGCCGACGAGGTAGAGAAGGATGAGCCGTTTGATTTGATTGGCTATCAGGGTTCTTCTTCGGGTGGCTCGGTGCTCGACATGTTTACTCCCATTTTAAGGAGTCGCGTGTTCTGGATCTTCATCGCGTTTCTGGTGTTTATCGGCATGCTCGACATGTTCTACGACAGCTTTATTGTTCCTTCGGGCTTCGCTATTAGCCGCATCAATTTCCAGGGCTTGGTGCTGCTGGCGATTGTCGTTGTATACATTGCCCTGAGGCGTCGTCGCCGTTAACGGCGGTATTGACGCAGCTTCCGATGTTGCGCAACAAAGTGTTGGGACAGCGCCGTATGCTCGGGTTGTCCTGAAAGCGAGAGAAAGGACAGGACAATGGCTGAAGTTGAAGTAAGGGCTTTGGGTCCCGACGACGTCGACGATATGGTCGATCTGGACGAGCAGTCGGGCTACGAGGTCTATGACGCGTGGGCGGACTATGTTGAGGACGAGGACGAGGAGAACTGTTACCTCTGGGGCGTCTTTGCCGATGATGAGCTGGTCGGTTTTTGCGTAACGGGCGGTGCAGATGACCCCGACCTGCCGGATGCCGTTACGGAGCACCCGCTCAACGAGTACACGTCGACGTTTTTGAGCCATGTGTATGTTGACCCCGACTACCGCGGTAACGGCTATGGCGCGCGCCTGGTGCACGACGCCCTGTTGGGATACTGGGAGAGCGAGGGCGAACAGCAGCCTACATTCCTGGATCTGAGCGGATATCTCTTTGACGATCCTGATGCGGATCCGATTAAGCTCGCGCATCTGCTCATCGACTTCTTTGGCAAGAACGGGTTTGAGCCCATTCCCGACGATGACCACGACATTACCTACACCTGCATGGTCTTGGATCCCAAGAACTTTAAGGACCCGGACGCAGAGTAGAGGCTGCGATCTGTTGGTTCAGCTTCCCTAGTTGGTGTTTGACGGGGCCGGACGTTCCAGTTGAGATGGCTGGACGTCCGGTCCTTTTTGTTGCCTGTCGGGTTTGGTGATCGGCACGTTTATCTCGATCTGTAACATCTGGCGGGGGATACGGGGTCTAGTTGTTACAGATTGAGATTGTTCCTCGGCAGACAACTCAACTGTCTCAATCTGTAACATCTGGGGCCGGTTTTGCTCCGCAACTGTTACAGATCGAGATGTTGTCTTCAGACGGGGTGACGCATAATTTCTTTCGCAAATTGACAACCGCATAGCGGAACACGGCCCATACCCCGTCATATGATTTCTAGCGACTAAACAACAAATCACCGACGAAGGGGGCACG
>NZ_JBQKGN010000024.1:0-24361 GCF_052118785.1 Collinsella sp. LCP21S3_A9
CAAGCCGTGACCGGAATCGGTGAAAATACGTTAGCGCAACCGGTGAAACCGCCTTTGCGCGAACGGCGCGCCTGTTTAGCGAAACTGGTGAAAAATAGATTGACGCTAACAGCCCGCCCGCCAGGCGACGATCGAGGAGTCGAAGCAGTCCCTGATGGCGGACAGGTACACCTTGCGGCCCGTCGGCAGCCTGAACTCGGTTATGTCGGTGAGCCACAGGAAGTTCGGCAGGGCCGAGCGGAAGTCGCGGCGCACGAGGTTCGGCGGGGCGGGGGTCACCTCGCCGCCGTAGGAGCTGTAGGCGCCGGCCCTCCTCCTCATCCACCTCGGGACGAGCCCCTCCTCGCGCATGATGCGCCGGACGACCTTCTCGGAGACGCGCACGGGGTCGTCGAGCTCGCGGAGCCTGCGCACCACGAACCGGTAGCCGCGCGCGCCGTCGCCGTCCTCCAGGAACACCCGCCGCACGACGTCCCTCAGCGGCGCCAGGCGGTCCGGCCTGGCGATCGCGCGGCGCTGGTAGTCATAGGAGCTCCTCGATATCCTCAAGAAGCCGGTGAGTTCTCTCAAGGACCACTTCCCCGCAGGCCTCAGGCGGTCTATCACCAGGGTCTTCTCCCTGTTCGACATCCCGTCGAGGCTCCCGGCTTTTAAAACGTCCTGCACCGCCCTCAGCACCGCGTTCTCGAGCCTGAGCCGCTCGATCAGGGCGTCCTTGTCCTCCGGGTCGATGTCGGGGTAGTCGGGGCCGTCCCCGACGAGTCGCGGCAGGTCCATTCCTCCACCGGCCCTTCCCGCGGGCTTGCGCACGTCCCTGATCCAGCGCCAGACGGACGTCTTGCCGGGCCCGCCGAGTATCTCGGTTATCTCCATGACGGTGAGCCCGGCGCCGCGAAGCGCCCTGGCCCTCTCCACCATTCTCCTACTGTATGCCATGAGGACTCCGTTCCGGACCTCAACGGTCCAACTTTTTGTCCGCAGTCCCACGCCCAGAGTGGGATGCGGTTTCCGCTTTGGACTCCTGCCGGAAAGCGCGTCCCAGTCTGAAGGTTCAAAATGGGATGCGCTTTCCGAATCAAAGGCCTTGAGGAAAGCGCGTCCCAGAATTGGCGTTCAAAACGGGGCGCATTTTCCGAAACATGGCCCTGAGGGAAGCTGTGTCCCGTTCTGAGCTGAAATACCGGGACGCTGTTTCCCTTACAAACAGAAGAAGGCGCGCTGCCTGCGGTTGATGCAGGCAGCGCGCCTTTTGCGTTGGGCCTCGTTGAGGTTCGAAGTCGTGGCTTGCGACCTTTAGGAGCGGGCGGCTCCGTCGACGGGGAGCACGGCGCCCGTGACGTAGGAGGACATGTCGCTCGCTAGGAAAACAAAGGCGTTGGCGACATCCTCGGGCTCGCCCATGCGCCCCAGCGGAATGGTGGCGATGATGGGCTTGATGACCTCTTCGGGCAGGTTGGCGACCATATCGGTCTTGGTTACGCCGGGTGCGACGGCATTGACGCGAATGCCCATGGGGGCGAGCTCGCGCGAGAGCGACTGGACCATGCCGTTGACGGCAAACTTGGACGTGGGGTAACCGACGCCGGAGGGCTGACCGTACTTGGCGACCATCGAGCTCGTGGTGGTGATGGTGCCGCCGTGGCCGGCCTCGGTCATAATCTTGGCGGCCGCCTGGTGACCGTTAAAGACGGCGACGACGTTGAGGTCCATGACTTTGGCGAACTCCTCGGCCGTGTAGTCCAAAAGCGGCGAGCGCTGGGAGATACCGGCATTGTTGACGACTGTGTCCAGGCCGCCCATGTCGGTTGCAGCCTGGGTAAAAGCCTCGGTCACGGCCTCGAGTGAGGTGAGGTCGCAGGAGCGGCCCCAGACCTTGGCGTCGGGATAGGCGGCCGCCAGCTTCTCAACGGCCGCGTCGGCAGTCTCCTGGCGCGAGCCAAAGACGGTGACGGCGGCGCCCTCTTCGATAAAACGGCAGGCGATGGCATAGCCGATACCGCGCGTGCCTCCGGTGACGATTGCTTTCTTGCCCTCGAGCAACATAGTGCTTCCTCTCATCGCGGGCGGGCATTCTCAGCCAGCGTAGCGGTAGCCGGAATCGACCGCGTTTGCATATCGGTGAACGGTAGCGCGCGTTACCGATGAGCGGCTCGCGCAAATGTGCTCTGCCGTTGTGCTTAGGGCAGGAGGCAAAAGGGCTCCCGTCCCACATCGGACGGGAGCCCTCAAAGCTCGTATTGCTAGGCGAGCGTTGGGTTAGTTGGCCATGACGCCTTCGGTCCAGGCCTCGACGTTCTCGATGCGCAGGACGTTGGCGACCTCGGCCACGCAGTCGACGCTGGCAAGCTCGGCGGCGGCAGCCTGGACGTCCTTCTCGAGCGCGCGGTGCGTCAGGAAGATGACCGAGCAGGCATCGCTGACGCCCGACTTGCCGTCCTCGACCTGGTTGATGAGCGAGATCGAGATGTTGTGCTTGGCAAAGATATCGACCGTCTCGGACAGGGCGCCCACGCGGTCGGCGACCTTCAGGCGCACATAATACTTGGTCTGGAGTTCGTCCATGGGCTTAAAGGCGAGGTTGTGGCCATAGGGCTCAATCTCGGGCAGCGGAGCCACGCCGCGGCTGATCTGCTCGGAGAGCGACAGGATATCGCCCACGACGGCGCTCGCGGTGGGGAAGGAGCCTGCGCCTGCGCCGTAGAACATGGTCTCGCCCACGGCGTCACCCACCACGTAGACGGCGTTCATGGCGCCGTTGACCTTGGCAAGCATGTGGTCGGCGGGGATCAGCGTGGGATGCACGCGGACGTCGACGCCGGCGTCGGTGTTGCGGGCGATGCCGAGCAGCTTAATGGTGTAGCCGAGCTCGCGGGCCTGGGCGATGTCCTCGGCGCCGATGGTGCGGATACCCTGCTGGTACACATCATCGGTGGTCACGCGGGTGCCAAAGCCGATGGAGGCGAGGATCGCCGTCTTGCTGGCGGCGTCGAAGCCGTCGACGTCGGCGGACGGGTCGGCCTCGGCGTAGCCCTTGGCCTGCGCGTCGGCAAGCACGTCGGCGTAATCGGCGCCCTCGGCGTCCATGCGCGACAGGATATAGTTGGTGGTACCGTTGAGAATGCCGGCGATGGTCAGGATCTTGTTGCCCACCAGGTCGTGCTCGAGCGTGCTCACGATGGGGATGCCGCCGCCGCAGCTGGCCTCGCACTTAATCTGCACGCCGCACGCGCGCGCCTTCTCGGCAAGCGTCTCGACGTGGCGGCCCAACAGGGCCTTGTTGGCAGAGACGACGTGCTTGCCGTGCTCAAAGGCCGTGGTGAAGATCTCGGTCGCGGGATGCTCGCCGCCGATCAGCTCGACGACGATATCGACGGCGGGGTCGGTAACGACGTCATGCCAGTCACTCGTAAAGGCCTCGCGCTCAATACCGGCTGCCTCGGCCTGCTCCCAGGCAAGCGCGCAGGCGCGGGTCAGCTTAAGGTCGATGCCGTAGGCGGCCAGGTACTCATCGTGGTGGCTCTTGATCAGACGGGCCACGCCGCCGCCGACGGTTCCCAGACCGATCAGACCGACGTTCACGGTGCGCAGGGGTTCGCTCATAGATAGCTCCTTCGTGCATCTTATAGATTGATTGATCAAGTAATGTTGAGTGCATTCTAGCGTGAACCGAGAGCGCGTGCTCGCCAGGCAACAGGAGTCGCACAAAACGGCACCCCCGAAACGCTGCGGAAACATTGGAAACATGCTCGCTACAAACGAACTTCCGTAACAAACTGTCAACGTTTGCGCCATAAGGTTTGCCCCGTACCGCAAGACGGCCGCACCGCGGCCAGCGAAAAAAAGGGGGACACCATGTTCAACATCAACAGCATGCTCAGCCGTAGGAACTTTCTCGCCGGCGCCGCGGCGCTCGGCAGCGCTGCCGCACTCGCTGGTTGCTCGTCGGGTGGCTCGGACGGCGGCTCCGCCGATGACGGTAAGACCTTCAAGATCGGTGTCATCGGCCCTCTGACCGGCGCCGCGGCAACCTATGGCGTTTCGGCCGAGAAAGGTGCCAAGCTCGCCGCCAAGGATTTCTCGACCAAGGATCTCAAACTCTCGCTTAAGTCCGAGGATGACGTCGCCGACGGCGAGAAGGCCATCAACGCCTTCAATACCTTGTGCGACTGGGGCATGCAGGCGCTCGTCGGCCCCGTCACGACTGGTGCCGCCGTCGCCGTCTCGGGCGAGATCGCCGACGATATGCTCATGGTCACGCCTTCGGCCTCGTCGCTCGACGTCACCAAGGATAAGACCACGGTCTTTCAGGTTTGCTTCACCGATCCCACCATGGGCGCCAGCGCCGCGAAGTTCCTGGCCGAGAAGTATGCAGACGCCAAGATCGCCCTGTTCTACAACTCCGGCGATACGTATAGCTCGGGCGTTGCCGACGCTTTTGCCGAGCAGGCCAAGGCGTCCAAGCTCGATATCGTCGATACCGAGACCTTTAAGGACGACTCTTCAACGAGCTTTACCAACCAGCTCACCAAGGCCAAGGAGGCCGGCGCCACGCTTATCTTTGCCCCGATCTATTACACGCCGGCGTCCGTCCTGCTCAAGAACGCCAAGGACATGGGCTACGACATGACCCTCATGGGCACCGACGGCATGGACGGCCTGCTCTCCGTTGAGGGCTTCGACACCTCTCTTGCCGAGGGCGTGCTGCTCATGACCCCGTTCTCTGCCGACGATGAGAAGAACGCCGACTTCGTCAAGGCATATAAGGACGCCTACAACGAGACGCCCAACCAGTTTGCCGCCGATGCTTATGACTGCATCCACGCGATTGTCGAGGCGATCGATGAGGCGGACATCGACATTACGGTCGACGGCGCCGACATTGCCGGCGACCTTGCCAAGGCTATGCGCAAGATCAAGATTGAGGGCCTGACAGGCGAGCTCACGTGGAACGACGAGGGCCAAGTCGAGAAGCCCGCTACGGCCTATGTGATTCAGGACGGCAAGTACATCGCCGCCTAAGTGCATATAACGAGACCGGTGGGGCCATGTTATTCAGGGCAGGAAAGCTTGTAACAGAACGGAAACATTACTTTCACACAATAAAGTCGCTAAACTGTATAAACCGACAGAAATACGCATAATTATGGATAAATGGACAAGGCAAAAGAAAAGTTGAAATAATCGCCACTTTTCTCAACTAAAGCGTCTACTATTTTGCGAACGCCGAAGACGGCGGAGGATGGCCTGTCGGGTAACCGAAACCCGACGAGATTTGAGAGGAGAGCCGCATGTCGAGCCTCACCGGTAAGTCATTGAACCCTGTTATGAATCGCAGGAGCGTTATCGCGAGCGCAGCAGGTCTGGGGGCGATGTCCATTCTAGCTGGCTGCTCCTCCAACGGCGGCGACAGCGGTTCCGCTTCGAGCGACGCTTCGTTTAAGATCGGCACCATTGGCCCGCTGACCGGTGCCGCCGCGTCTTACGGCAAGTCCGTTACCCAGGGCGTCGAGCTTGGCTGCAAGGACTTCTCCACCAAGGAGCTGCCGCTTGCCAGCAAGGCCGAGGACGACCAGGCCGACGGCGAGAAGGCCGTCAACGCCTTTAATAACCTGCTCGACTGGGGCATGCAGGCCCTCGTCGGCCCGACCACCACGGGTGCGTCGGTTGCCGTTGCCGCAGAGTGCAGCAACGACCCCAAGACATTCATGATCACCCCGTCCGCGTCCTCCGAGGACGTCACCGACGGAAAGGATTGCGTCTTCCAGGTTTGCTTTACCGACCCCAACCAGGGCGTCAACGCTGCCAAGTTCCTGGCAGAGAAGTATGCGGACGAGAAGTTCGTGCTGTTCTATAACTCCGGCGACGCTTATTCTTCGGGCATTGCAGATTCCTTTAAGGCTCAGGCCGCTGAGTCTAAGCTCGAGATTGTTGACGAGGAGACCTTTAAGGACGACTCCGCTACGAGCTTTACCAACCAGCTGACCAAGGCCAAGCAGGCCGGCGCCACCATGATCTTTGCGCCGATCTACTACACGCCGGCGTCCGTCCTGCTCAAGAACGCCAAGGACATGGGCTACGACGTCAAGATGATGGGCTGCGACGGCATGGACGGTATCCTGGGCGTCGAGGGCTTCGACACCTCTCTTGCCGAGGGTCTGCTGCTCATGACCCCGTTCTCCGCCGACGACGAGAAGAACGCCGACTTCGTCAACGCTTACAAGGATAAGTACGGCGATACCCCCGACCAGTTTGCCGCCGATGCCTACGACGGCGTGCACGCGGTGGCCGAGGCCCTCAAGGAGGCCGGTCTTGGTGTCGACGCCGACCCGACCGAGGTTGCCGAGAAGCTGCCCAAGGCTATGCTCAAGATTACCGTTGACGGTCTGACCGGCAAGCTCTCCTGGAACGACAAGGGCCAGGTCCAGAAGGATCCTACGGCGTATGTCATCACCGACGGCAAGTACGTACTGGCCTAATAGGCCGCCTTACATAGAGCGGTTTTGATCCCAAGCAGGGGAGGTTTTCGCCTTCCCTGCTTGCTTGGTATCTGGGGACAACGTAACGTCCCTGTTTCATACATCAACTGGAAACCTATTCGAAAGGGGGATGTGGAACATGACGGTCTTTATCCAATACCTGGTCAACGGCCTGTCCATGGGCAGCGTCTACGCCATCATCGCGTTGGGCTACACCATGGTCTACGGTATCGCCAAGATGCTCAACTTCGCTCACGGCGATGTCATCATGGTCGGTGCCTATGTCTCGTTCTGCGCCACGTCGTATCTCGGCCTCCCGGGCTGGGCATCTGTAGTTCTCTCTTGTGTGGTCTGCACGGTTCTCGGTGTTCTCATTGAGGGTCTGGCCTATAGGCCGCTGCGCCAAGCAGGCCCGCTGGCCGTTCTGATCACGGCCATCGGTGTGTCCTACTTCCTGCAGAATGCCGCGCAGCTTCTGTGGGGCGCCACGCCCAAGAACTTCACTTCGCTCGTCACCTTCCCGGTGCCGGAGTTCTTGGCCAAGTTCAACGTAAGTGCCGTCTCGCTCGTCACCATCGTCGCCTGCCTGGTTATCATGGCCGGTCTGATGATCTTTACAGGTAAGACCAAGATGGGCAAGGCCATGCGCGCCGTGTCCGAGGACAAGGCCGCCGCCCAGCTCATGGGCATCAACGTCAACCGCACCATCTCGATGACGTTCGCCATCGGCTCCGCCCTTGCCGCCATCGCCGGTGTGCTCCTGTGCTCCTACTCGCCGGTTCTGCAGCCCACCACGGGCGCCATGCCTGGCATCAAGGCCTTCGACGCTGCCGTTTTCGGCGGCATCGGCTCCATCCCCGGTGCCTTTGTCGGCGGCATTCTCATCGGCATCATCGAGGCGATGGCGCAGGCTTACATTTCCACGAGCCTTGCCAACTCCATCGTCTTTGGCGTTTTGATCATCGTCCTGCTCGTCAAGCCTGCCGGCCTCTTGGGCAAGTACGTACCCGAGAAGGTGTAGGTGAGCGTTATGAAGTTTCTTACAGACAAGCAGACGCGTCACGACTTTGTCACGTACGCCATGTGCGTTGTGGCGTTCGCCATCGTGTTCTTTATGCAGTCTAACCACATGATTCCGCGCATGATTGTCGGTCAGCTGGTTCCCATCACGGCCTATATCGTCATGGCCATCTCGCTCAACCTCGTCGTCGGCATCGCGGGCGACTTGTCGCTAGGCCACGCGGGTTTTATGAGCGTCGGCGCCTATACGGGAATCGTCACCGCCGTCGCGCTGGAGAGCGCCATTCCGTCCGACCCGGTGCGTCTGATCATCAGCATTGTGGTCGGCGCTATCGCCGCTGCCATTCTGGGCTTCCTGATCGGTATTCCGGTCCTTCGCCTGAGCGGTGACTACCTGGCCATCGTAACGTTGGCCTTTGGCGAGATCATCAAAGAGATCGTTACCTGCCTCATTGTGGGCGTCGATTCCCGCGGCCTGCACGTGATCTTTAACATCACGGGCAATTCCACGATCGACGACCTACACCTGCTCGAAGACGGCACCGCTATCATCAAGGGTGCCCAGGGCGCATCTGGTGTTTCGACCTACTCGACGTTCCTTGCTGGCGCCATCCTGGTTATGGTTGCGCTCGTGATTGTGCTCAACTTGGTCCGCAGCCGCACCGGTCGTGCCATCATGGCCGTGCGCGATAACAAGATCGCTGCCGAGTCCGTGGGTATCTCCGTCACCCAGTACCGCATGATCGCCTTCGTGGTCTCCGCCGCTCTCGCCGGTGCTGCCGGAGCCCTCTTCGGCGGTAACTTCTCGCAGCTCTCCGCTACTAAGTTCGACTTCAACACGTCGATTCTCATTCTGGTGTTCGTGGTCCTGGGCGGTCTGGGCAACATGCGCGGTTCCGTCATCGCGGCGGCGCTGCTCACGGTGCTCCCCGAGCTGCTCCGTCAGTTCTCGGACTACCGCATGCTCATCTACGCCATCGTGTTGATTCTGGTCATGGTCTTTACTAACAACCCGCAGCTCAAGGCGTTCTTCGCGCGCATTAAGGACCGCTTTGCTTCCAAGAAGGAGGTGGCAACCGATGCCCAGTAAGTTTGAGTTCAACAAGGGCAAGATGGTCCCGTATCCTTCTGGCGCCATCGTTCCCGACCGCGACCTGGGCGAGCGCCCGGCGCTCGAGTGCATCCACCTGGGCATTGAGTTCGGCGGCCTCAAGGCGGTCGACGACTTTAGCCTGACCATCGGTAAGACCGAGATCGCCGGTCTCATCGGCCCCAACGGAGCCGGCAAGACCACGGTCTTCAACCTGCTCACCAAGGTGTACCAGCCCACGCACGGCACCATCCTGCTCGACGGTGAGGACACCTCGGGCAAGTCCGTCTACCAGGTCAACCGCATGGGTATCGCTCGTACCTTCCAAAACATCCGCCTGTTCAACACCATGACGGTGGAGGACAACGTAAAGGTCGGCCTGCACAACCAGGAGCGCTACTCCGGCTTTGAGGGCGTGCTGCGCCTGCCGACGTATTGGAAGCACGAGAAGGCCGCCCATGAGCGCGCCATGGAGCTTCTGTCTATCTTTGATATGGAACATCTGGCAAACGAGCAGGCCGGCTCGCTACCTTACGGCGCTCAGCGTCGTTTGGAGATCGTCCGCGCGCTTGCCACCAATCCCAAGCTACTACTGCTCGACGAGCCTGCCGCCGGCATGAACCCGTCCGAGACTGCGGAGCTCATGGCGAACATCGTCAAGATTCGCGACACCTTTGGCATTGCCATCATGCTCATCGAGCACGACATGTCGCTTGTCATGAATATTTGCGAGGGTATCTGCGTGCTTAACTTTGGCAAGGTCATCGCCAAGGGCACGGCCGAGGAAATCCAGAACAACGAAGCCGTTATTGAGGCTTATCTGGGCAAGCAGGATAAGGGGGAGAACTAAATGGCAGAGCCGATGCTTTCCGTCTACAACATCAACGTCTGGTACGGCGCCATCCACGCCATTAAGGACATCTCCTTTAACGTTAACGAGGGCGAGATCGTGGCCCTGATTGGCGCGAACGGCGCCGGCAAGTCCACGACGCTCAAGACTGTCTCGGGCCTGCTGCGCTCCAAGACCGGCTCCATCAAGTTTATGGGCGAGGACATTATCCATACGCCCGCCGACAAGCTGGTTGGCAAGGGCCTGTCTCAGGTACCCGAGGGGCGTCGTGCCTTTTTGCAGATGACGGTCGAGGAGAACCTGGAGATGGGTGCCTATACACAGCCCAAGTCCACGGTTGCCCCGGGCCTCGAGCGTGTTTACGAGCAGTTCCCGCGCCTGAAGGAACGCCGTCGCCAGGTGGCCGGCACCCTTTCGGGCGGCGAGCAGCAGATGCTCGTTATGGGTCGTGCCCTTATGAGTAACCCCAAGCTGCTCATGCTCGACGAACCCTCCATGGGTCTGGCGCCGATCCTGATCGAGCAGATCTTCCAGATTGTCGAGGATTTGCACAAGGCCGGCACCACGGTGCTCCTGGTCGAGCAGAACGCGCAGATGGCGCTTTCCATCGCCACACGCGGCTACGTGCTCGAGACCGGCAAGATCACCATGACCGGCACCGGCCAAGAGCTGCTGCACGACGACAACGTCCGCAAAGCTTATCTTGGTGGTTAATCCATCCAGTAATAGGGGCGCTGACCAACTCGGTCAGCGCCCCTTTTGAAATGATCCGTTGGCTTGGTATTTAAAGTGCGACAATGCCGTGTGGAAATAGAAGTGTCATCTGGGGGTCTATCTATGCTGTACGAGTTTTGTGCCGAGAACTTTGAGCGGGTGCCGGCGGCCATTGCGGCCGGTGCGGGACGCATTGAGCTGTGCGACAACCTTGCGGTTGGTGGCACCACGCCCTCGGCCGGCGTTATCAGCGCTACGACCAGCTATGCTCGCGAGCACGATGCACGGGTGATGTGCATGATCCGTCCGCGTGGCGGCGACTTTCACTACAACCAGGACGAGCTGCGCATGATGGAGATGGACTTGGGCCTTGCCGTAAGTGCCGGCGTCGATGGCTTGGTCTTTGGCTGCTGCAAGCCTTGTGCCGGCGGATGGGCGCTCGATGAACTTGCGTTGGGCGCCCTTGTGATGGCTGCGGGCTGCGCGACCGAGGAGTGCAAGCGCGAGCCCATCGACATCACCTTTCACATGGCGTTTGACCAGCTCTCGCCCGAGGCTCAGCTCGACGCGATTGACACGCTCGCCGACTGCGGCATAACGCGCATCCTGACGCATGGCGGTGCCGCCGGCACGCCGATTGAGGACAACCTGGAGCATCTGTCGCACCTTATCGACTACGCGGACGATCGCCTGACCATCCTTCCCGGCGGCGGCATTTCCACGGCCAACCGCGATACCGTGGCTGCGGCACTGGGCGTCTCCGAGCTCCATGGCACCAAGATCGTGCCGCTGGAGGTATAACCCGTGCCCCTGGTATTTGACGTTCAGCAGGCGAGCGGGAAGCCCGACGACAACCGGCGCCCTGGCACCGCGTGCCCCTTTTGCGATACCGAGGAACTCGCCAATATCATCCGGCGCGACGGTGACTGTATCTGGCTCGAGAATAAGTTCAAGACCCTGCGCGCCACCCGTCAAACCGTGCTGATCGAGTCGGCCGACCATGACGCAGACCTGGTGACCTATGCGCCGGACGAGCTGCATCATGTGATGCGGTTTGCCCTGGGTTGCTGGCAGCAGATGATCGATTCACGGCAGTATCGAAGCGTGCTCATGTACAAGAACAAGGGTCCGCTCTCGGGCGGTAGTCTCGTTCATCCGCACATGCAGATTGTGGGTTTGGAGCAGGAAGATGGCTATGCTTCGCTGACTTCCGCCAATTTCGAAGGCATCAATGTCTGGCAACAGGGGAGAATTGCGGTCAACATCTCAACCGAACCGATTATGGGGTTCTTTGAGGTCAACGTTTCAGCTCCGCGGGGAATCGCCGCCAGCGATGACACGCGGGACCAAGCCGAGGCGGATCTCTTCGCCGATGCGATCCAGGTAGCTCTGCGTTATATCCTAAACGAGCACCACGGTGGCCGTGCAGAGTCGTACAACTTGTTCTTCTATCACCTGGGCGGTCGGACCATTGCCAAGGCGCTGCCGCGTTGGGTGGTTTCGCCCTACTTTGTCGGCTATCGTTTGGCCCAGGTCAATGCCGAGACGACGCTCGATATCGATGCTGAGCGCCTGCGCGCACATCTGGAAACGCTCGTATAGCAAGACTAACACCCGCGTAATGTGGACAGCCTAGCGTGCCATGGCGTCGCGGCCGGCCTCGACGCGCTTGCGCTGGGCAGCGCGCTCCTCGCCGGTTAGACGCTCAAAGAGATGCCCGATAAGCGAGGCAAGTACCTGCTGAAACAGCGTTCCGCACATGACGGGAAATACGACTTCGCCCGGAAAGTATTGCGTGGCGATGACGGCGCCCGAAGAGATGTTGCGCATGCCGCAGGTAAAGCACATGGTAGTCGTTTCGCTATACGGCAGATGCAGTGCGCGGGCGACCAGAATACCGACGACAAAGCCGCTGATGGCGAAGATCAAAATAAAGAGGGCGACTTCCAAGCGCACCGCGTTCATGTGCAGCACGTACTCGCTCATGGCGGTGGAGTTCGACGCGATAACACCCATCATCATGAACTTGCAGGCGGGCGAGAGCGCGGGGGAGAGCTTCTCGTGTCCCCATCCGCGCGTGAGTTCGTTAATCACGATGCCGAGCAGGGCGGGGATAGCGATCATGAAGGCCATGTTCTGCATCATGCCCGGCACGTCGATCGAGACGGTGGCGCCCAGCAAGAGCTTAAGCGTGAGCGGAATCGTAACGGGAGAGATAACCGAGGACGTCAGGATGATGGTGAGCGCGAGCGGGCCGTTGCCGCCGAACATGCTAATCCACATAAAGGCAGTGACTGCCACAGGTACGCTGTACTCGAGCACGATACCGCAGACGAGGTTGGGGTTGGAGCCAAAGAACAGCGACCCCATGGCATAGGCTGTTATGGGAATAAGCACCGCCGAGACCAGCAGCGCCAAAATCAGGTGCAGCGGACGGCGGAATACTTCGGCTACCTGATGGAAGGTGTTGCTGAGGGCACCTTGGAACGTCATAAAGGCAAACAGGGTGGGGACGATGGGCTTGAGTACGCCGATCTGCTGGGGAAAGAGCACGCCAAGCGTCACGCAAATCGGAACGATGATCTGCATATGCCCCGCGAGGAACTTACCCAGTCCAACCCATTGCTTCATATGCGCTTGTGACTCCCTTTGCTCGTGAATCCGTTTTGAATGGATATGCTAGACGCTCGCATGCGTCCGTGTGGCTGAAACGCCCGATTATTTCGAGGCTATTACCGCCCTCGTTTATCGAAACCACGGCGTGCTGGACGTTGTGCGTCCGCGCCGCACGGTATAATAAATCCGTTCAACAGATCTGCCTGCCGAAGCGGGCATACACAGAGGACTCATCGCTATGAACCGTGAGAGGTATCGCGGCGACCTGCCCCTATCGGGGGTGGGCGCCTATGTCATCGCTTAAGACAACGCATCGCTGGGCGGTCGCTCAGCAAAACCCCGAGCTCGAAAAGGAGCTTTCGGCTGGCCTGGGCATACCCGGGCTGGTGGCGCGCATTATGGTTGCGCACGGCATTACATCCATCGAGGAAGGCCAGCTTTTTCTGACGCCTTCGCTCGATCGCGACTGGGCGGACCCGCTCGTTATTCCGGGTATGGCGGTCGTCGTCGACCGCGTTGAGCGTGCTATTCGCAGCCACGAGCGCATCGCCGTCTTTGGCGATTTTGACGTCGACGGCATTACGTCGACTTGTCTGTTGACCGAGGCGCTGCGTTCGTTTGGCGCCAACGTCACGCCGTTTATTCCGCATCGTTTTGACGAGGGCTACGGTCTGTCGCGTGCGGCGCTCGACCGCGTTAACGAGCTCGCTCGCCCCCAGCTGATCGTGACCGTCGATAACGGCATTGCCGCCAAGGAAGAGGCCTCCTATCTGGAGAGCCTGGGGATCGATTTGGTGGTCACGGACCATCACGAGCCGTCCGACCAGGTGCCGCAGGGCGTGCCCCTGACCGACCCCAAGCTCGAGGACAAGGGTCCCTCGCGCGAGCTTGCCGGTGCCGGCGTGGCACTCAAGCTGGTGCAGGTCCTGGGCGAGCGTTTGGGCAAGCCGTCGTATTGGCGTTCGCTGATAGAGGTCGCGGCGCTGGGCACCGTGTCCGACATGATGCCGCTTACGCCCGAGAATCGCGCACTGGTCGCCGAGGGCATCCAGCAGATGCGCGTGACGGCCCGTCCCGGCTATATCGCGCTTGCCGCACTTGCCAAGGCCGACCTTTCTACCATTACGGCCGACGGCCTGTCGTTTTCGCTCATCCCCCGTCTGAATGCTGCCGGCCGCATGGCCGATCCCAAGCTGGCGCTCGACCTGCTGCTTGCCCGCGACCCCATCGAAGCGAGCGCGCTTGCCGCCGAGCTCGAGGAAATCAATCGCCAACGCCGCGAGATCGAGGCCGAGCTTACGCGCGATGCCATGGAGAAGGTCGAGGAGACTTATGACGGCGGGCGCGCAATCGTCGTGGGCGGCGAGGGCTGGCACGAGGGCGTCAAGGGCATCGTGGCGAGCCGCTTGACCAATCGCTATCACGTGCCGGCGCTGCTCTTCTCGATCGAGGGTGGCGTTGCGCGCGGATCGGGCCGCTCGGTGGGCAAGATCAACTTGTTCGATGCCGTCGAGCGTTGCTCCGACCTGCTGATTCGTCGCGGCGGGCATGCCGGTGCGGTGGGTGTGACCATCGAGGCATCCAAGCTCGATGAGTTCCGCCGTCGCCTTTCGGCCGTGCTATCGGAGCTTCCCGCCGAGGACTTTGAGGACACTGACGAGGTTGCCGCCACCGTTGATCTCTCCGAGCTAAATATCGAGACCATCGAGCAAATTTCCCGTCTTGAGCCGTTTGGCCAGGGCAATAAGGTGCCGCTTCTGGCCGCCGAGGGCGTGACGATGTGCGATCGCGCCGTGGTGGGCAAAACCGGCGAGCACATGCGCTTTGTGGCGACCGATGGTGCCGCGAGTGTGCCGGCCATCATGTTCCGCGTGCCGCAGATCGATAGGCTCATCAATTGCGACAGCGCCGTCGACTTGGTGTTCGAGGCCGTGGCCGAGCATTGGCAGGGACGTGTGAAGCCCAAGCTCATGATCAAAGATGTCTTGGTGCGCGATACCGCGGCGCCCAATATCGACGATCCGGCATGTGAGCTCCGCCGCGGCGTGCAACCGGCGGATTCTGGTCTGCGCCTGGAGTCGCGTAAACGCGAGACGCTCGCCCAGCTTTCTTATACCGAGCTCACGCGCTCGCTTATCCATAGCTTTATCGGCTCGAACCAGCCGCATCGCGCGCAGGTCGAGGCACTCGACGCGCTTGCCGACCATCAGAGCGTTTTGGCCGTTATGGGGACGGGGCGTGGCAAGTCTCTGATTTTCCATGTGCATGCCGCGCGCGAGGCGGTTCTTCGCGGGCGTGCGAGCATTTTTGTCTATCCTCTGCGTTCGCTCGTTGCTGATCAGGCCTATCACCTTTCCTCGACGATGGCCGCGCTCGGCATTGGTGTCGGCGTGCTGACTGGCGAGACCGTGGAGGCCGTACGCGATGACGTGTTCGCCGGCCTTGCTTCGGGTCGCACCGGTATCGTTCTCACGACGCCCGAGTTCTTGTCTATCCACCGCGATCGATTTGCGCGTTCTGGACGTATTGGCTTCGTTGTTATCGATGAGGCGCACCATGCCGGTCTTGCTAAGGGTGGTGACCGGAGTGCATACCTCGATATGCCCGATATTCTTAAAGCCCTGGGCGACCCCGTTGTCATGGCGGCAACGGCTACCGCGACGGCTCCAGTTGTGGCAGAGCTTGCTCGCGTACTGCCGATTACCAGCACGGTGGTCGACGAGACCGTTCGCGAGAACCTACAACTCGAGGACGATCGTGACCTTGCGAGCCGTGAAAATCGCCTGGTTTCGATCGTTGCGACGGGGGAGAAGACCGTCATCTACGTGAACTCGCGCGACCAGTCCGTGGCGCTTGCCAAGACGTTGCGCAAACGTGTGCCCGACTGCGCGACCCATATCGCGTTCTATAACGCCGGGCTTGCGCGTTCCGATCGTCGACGCGTCGAGGAGGCGTTTCGAGATGGCAGCCTGAGCTGCATCGTTTCAACCTCGGCCTTCGGTGAGGGCGTCAACCTGCCCGATATCCGCCATGTCGTGCTCTACCACATGCCGTTTGGCGCGATTGAGTTTAACCAGATGAGTGGCCGTGCCGGCCGCGATGGGCAGCCTGCCGTGATTCACCTGCTCTATTCGTCTCGTGACGCTCGTATTAATGAGCGCCTGCTCGATTGTTACGCGCCCGAGCGCGATGAGCTTGTCACGCTCTATCGGGCGCTGCAGACCATGTGGCGCTCCAATCGTGGCAAGACGGGGGACGATTCATTCTGCGCAAGCGATATCGACATTGCGCAGATGTGCCTTGCAATCGACGCGCGCACGCCGGTCGATGAGCGTTCGGTGGCAAGCGGCTTGGGAATCTTCGAAGAGCTCGGTTTCTGTCACGTTTCGGGGTTTGACGATACCCGTCGCATCGCGATGACCGAAAACCCCGGGCGCGTGCAGTTGAGCAGGTCGATCCGCTATTTGGAGGGCTTGCGCTCGCGCATGGAGTTCTCGGCTTTCCGGAGTTGGGCACTCGATTCGTGCGCTTCTGATATGCTTACCAAAATTAACCGCCCGATCGTACCGCGGGCCTAGGGAAGGGGACCTCGATGGATGCCGCAGCCCGTACCGCCCATGATTCCGCCCTCCAGCCCTTTTCGGAGATGGAGCACTATACGCATGCCGATGATCTGCCGCCCGAGATTATGGCGGACAGCTACGACAAGCTGGAGCGCCTGTGCCTTAAATATATGAGTGAGGATGACTTCTCCAAGGTGGAGCAGGCCTACTGCTTTGCTGCCGAGAAGCACTGCAACCAAAAGCGGCGCTCGGGTGAGATGTACATTAACCATCCCGTCGAGGTGGCTATCATTTTGGCCGACCTTAAGATGGACTGCGATGTGGTGTGCGCTGCATTGCTGCACGATACCGTCGAGGATACCGATACCTCGCTTGCCGATGTTTCGGGTCTGTTTGGCGAAACCGTGGCAGAGCTCGTCGACGGCGTGACCAAGCTCACCAACATCGAAGTCGACAACATGGACGAAAAGCAGGCGCTTACGCTGCGCAAGATGTTCCTCGCCATGTCCAAGGACATTCGCGTCATCATCGTCAAACTCGCCGACCGCCTGCATAATATGCGCACGCTTGCCGCCCTGCGCGAGGACCGCCGCCTGTTTAAGGCGCGCGAGACCATGGATGTGTATGCGCCCCTGGCCGACCGCCTGGGCATGAGCTCTATCAAGTGGGAACTCGAGGATCTGTCCTTCTTCTACCTTGAACCCGACGCTTACCAGCGCATCGCCCGCATGGTGGCAGAGTCACGCGAGGTTCGCGAACGCTTTCTGGCCGAGACTATCAAGACGCTTACCGATGAGCTCGACCGCATTGGCCTTGAGGGTTTTCAGATCAACGGTCGTTCCAAGCACTATTGGTCCATCTATCAAAAGATGAAGCGCAAGGGCAAGGAGTTCTCCGAGATTTATGATCTGGTGGCGCTGCGCGTCATCACCCATTCGGTGCGCGATTGCTATTCCACGCTTGGTGCCGTGCATACTTTGTGGCATCCCATGCCCGGTCGTTTTAAAGACTATATCGCCATGCCCAAGGTCAATAACTACCAATCGCTCCATACGACGGTTATCGGCCCCACGGCCCGTCCGCTCGAGATTCAGATTCGAACCTACGAGATGCACGAGCAGGCCGAGTACGGCATCGCCGCCCACTGGCTATATAAGAAATCGGGCGGATCGTCTGCCTCCAAGACCAACGACGCACAGCGTCTGGACGATCAGATTAACTGGCTCAAGCACTCGCTCGATTGGGCAGCCTCTGACGAGATCACCGATGCCAAAGAATATCTGCACTCACTGAAGGTCGACCTGTTTG
This sequence comes from Collinsella sp. LCP21S3_A9, assembly GCF_052118785.1. Lineage (NCBI taxonomy): Bacteria > Bacillati > Actinomycetota > Coriobacteriia > Coriobacteriales > Coriobacteriaceae > Collinsella > Collinsella sp. LCP21S3_A9. The sequence goes on from NZ_JBQKGN010000024.1 coordinate 17,638, forward strand.
ACCAGGAGATTTTTGTCTTTACGCCCAAGGGTGAGGTCATGGCGCTTCGTGCGGGCTCTACACCGCTCGACTTTGCCTACGCTGTTCATACCGAGGTCGGCAACCACTGCGTCGGCGCCAAAATCAACGGTGCGGTGGCTCCGCTCACGCACGAAATCAAGACGGGTGACCGTGTCGAGATCCTGACTAACAAGAGCTCCAAGCCGTCGCGCGATTGGCTCAAGATCGTCAAGACGCCTTCGGCCAAGTCAAAGATTCGCCGTTACTTCGCCGCTGCGACCAAAGACGATGACGCTGCTGCCGGTCGCGATATGCTGGCCAAGGACCTGCGCAAGCGCGGGTACGGCATCTCTACGCCGCGATCCACGCGTGCACTCAATGCCGTGGCGGAGCAGTTTAACTTCAAGCAACTCGAGGACCTGTTCGCAGCCGTTGGCGCGGGCAAGGTCGCCCCGCGCGCTGTGGGCAATAAGGTCGAGCAAATCTTGGATCCCAAGCCCGAGGAGCAGCTCACCAAGGCCGAAGCCATCGCTGAGGTCGTCAAGCAGCCTGCCCGCGGTTCCAACCGCAAACCGCAAAAGCGTGGCAAGAGTGCAAGTAACGGCATTATCGTCAAGGGCGAGAGCAACAGCGGCCTGCTGGTTCGTCTGGCGCATTGCTGCAATCCGGTGACGGGCGACGACATCGTGGGCTTTATCACGCGCGGTCGAGGCGTCTCGGTGCATCGTGCCAACTGCCCCAACGTCAAGGGTCTCATGGAACACCCCGAGCGCATGATTGACGTGGAGTGGGATGGTGCTGCCGATACGCTTTTCCAGGTCGAGATCGTTGTCGAGTGCTTGGATCGTATGGGCTTGCTCAAGGATGTCACCATCGCCATTGGCGATGCAGGCGGAAATATCCTTTCCGCCGCTACCTCGACCAACCGCGAGGGCATTGCGACCCTGCGCTTTATGGTCGAGATTTCGGACGCGAGCGGTCTGGATCCGCTGCTGGCATCCATCAGCAGTGTCGACTCGGTCTATGACGCACGCCGTCTGATGCCTGGCGAGGGTGGGGCTCAGCTTAAGCGTCGCGTATAGGCGTGACGAACGCACAACGGTAATGATATTGGCTACGTTCGAGGCATCGTTTGATGCCTCGACGCTTGTAGAAGGAGGACGTGCTCATGGTCACTGCGGCTTTGGACTTAACCCCTCGGGGTACGGCTTCGATTGAGGCGCTTGTAAACGGCCCCATTCAGACCAACAGTTACGCCGTAATCTCGAGCGGCGAATGCCTGATTATCGATCCGGCCTGGGAAGGTGAGCGTCTTGTGGAACATATCTATGCCAAGCATCCTGACGCGCGCGTGCTAGGCGCTGTTTGCACCCACGGCCATGCCGATCACGTAGGTGGCGTTGCCGGAGTGCGAGCCGCCGTCGGTAAGGGTTTCCTATATGAGTTAGGTGCGAAGGACGTGTTGGTATCTCGTGAGAATATCGAGGAGCAGCGAGCGATGTGGGGCATCGATACGCCCGATCCGGGCGAGCCGACGCGATTGCTTGCTGAGGGCGATACGATTGAATTGGGTGATATCTGCCTGCAGGTGATCGAGACGCCCGGTCACACACCGGGTGGCATTGTCTTGTTCGCCGCCACCGAGCAGGGAAGCATCGCCTTTGTTGGCGACACCCTGTTCCCGGGCAGCCACGGCCGCACCGATCTCGCCGGTGGAGACGAGGCGGCGATTCTGCGCTCGCTCTCCAAGCTCGCCCAGCTGCTTCCAGCCGATACCGTTTGTTTAACGGGGCATGGTGATTCGACCACTATGGCGCGCGAGCTCATGCAGAACCCTTTCATGCAGATGTAGCTTTGTAGTCAGCTGCTTAAGCACGAGAAGTGTCCAAACGTCAAGATATTTTCCCCAACGGGCCGATTCCGTAGGGCAAACGGTCAAAAAAAGTCTGTTTGGACGATATTCGTGAACAAACGAACGTTTACGCTCGGGTACGCCGTGGTAAAATCTCATGCGTTATCGGAGCAACCTTACAGGAGGTTTCTTTTATGCTCGTCAACGCAGCAGACATGCTCAAGAAGGCCGAGGCCGGCAAGTATGCTCTCGGTGCCTTCAACACCAACAACCTCGAGTGGACTCTGGCTATTCTCCAGGCCGCCGAGGAGGCCAAGTCTCCGCTGATCCTTCAGTGCACCGCTGGTGCCGCTAAGTGGATGGGCGGTTTCAAGGTCTGCGCCGACATGGTCAAGGCTGCCGTCGAGGCCACGGGTGTTACCGTTCCCGTCGCCCTTCACCTCGATCACGGTTCTTACGAGGACTGCTTCAAATGCATCGAGGCCGGCTTCACGTCCATCATGTATGACGGCTCTCACGAGGAAACCTTCCAGCTTAACCTCGATCGCACCAAGGAGCTCGTTGAGCTTGCCCATTCCAAGGGCATGTCCATCGAGGCCGAGGTCGGCGGCATCGGCGGCACCGAGGACGGTGTGACCTCCAACGGCGAGCTCGCTGACCCCGCTGAGTGCAAGCAGATTGCTGACCTGGGCGTCGACTTCCTCGCCTGCGGCATCGGCAACATCCACGGCGTGTATCCCGCCGACTGGGCCGGTCTTTCCTTCGAGCGTCTGAGCGAGATCAAGGCTCAGACCGGCGACCTGCCCCTCGTTCTGCACGGTGGTACCGGCATCCCCGAGGATCAGATCAAGAAGGCCATCTCCCTGGGCATCTCCAAGATCAACGTCAACACCGACCTGCAGCTTGTCTTCGCTGCCGCCACGCGTGAGTACGTTGAGGCTGGCAAGGATCAGCAGGGCAAGGGCTATGACCCCCGCAAGCTCCTGAAGCCCGGTCGCGAGGCCATCGTTGCCCGCACCAAGGAGCTCATGGAGGAGTTTGGCTCCGTCAACAAGGCGTAAGTAGCGGTTTAACTTCCCGCCGGAGGCCCCGTTTCCCCTACGCTGTTTCCCTCGCGCTCACCTGGCTTCGCCAGAAGTCGCGCGATGGAATCAGCTCCGGGGAAACGGGGCCTCCTTCGTTAACTCGCTACGGGGTTACTGGGCTGAATTATTTATTTGACTACCGCTCAGCGGTGTTGATGGCTCCCTTGTTGGGGCTTTCTTTTTATGTCGGTACAATGGTCTCGGGTTGTTGTTCTGCGTGGGAGTGGTTATGGCTGTCGTTAATGTTTTGCCTGCCGATGGAAAGGTTGTTGCCGAGGGCCCCGTTGGTTGCTCTGTTGATGTTTGTTGCGATGATTTTCGTCATCTCGACATTGGATTGCCACCTGAGATCCTTCGTCTCAAGGACGCCGGGTACCTGGCGCAGGCTGTTGCGGCTTGCGACCGTCTTTTGGAGCAGGGCCCTGATCCCTCGTTGGCCGCTTGCGTTCGTGCCGAGCGGTATCGCATGATCGAGACGTCGTTTCATTTTTCGGTGTCGCACGATCAGGCTATTGCGATGATCCGCGAGGAGTGGCCGGAGTTTACCGAGGATCAGTTTGACGACCTGATCGATCGCAAGCGCATCGACTGGCGCTTTATCGATGGTGAACTGTTCGTTCTCGACAACTTCCTTGATTCTTTGCGTGTGTATCCCAAGGAGGTTCCGGGCCTGCGTCCCGATTCTACGGATGGAACTGCGCTGCGCAACCAGATGCTTAAGAAGATGGAATCACAGGGCGGGCTGTCTCATGCCATTACGCTTAAAGCATCCGTGTCTGTTCCCGGTGCTCTGGAGGGGGAGACCGTTCGCGCGTGGCTTCCCGTTGCCGCAGCCTGCCGCCAGCAGTCTCATATCGAGATTCTCGATATGACGCCGGAGGGGGTCCTTGCTCCCGCGAACGCTTTGGCGCGTACCGCCTCGTGGGTTTCCTCGGCTGATCGATCGTTCTCAGTGACCTATCGTTATCTGATTGATGCCGCTTATTGCGATATCTACGGGGGAGCGCTTCCGGCGCATCCGTGTATGGACGCGCCGCTGCCCAAGGATATTTCCGAGGACCGACCGCATATTGCATTCACGCCGTATCTGCAGCAGCTGACCGAACATGTTATCGATGGTCTCGAGGATCAGCTCGACCGCGCTCGGGCTATCTATGATTATTTGACGCATCATATCGACTATCGATACCAGCCACCGTATCTGCTTCTGGGCTCTATCGCCGATGACTGCGCGCATTCGCTTCGCGGTGATTGCGGTGTTATGGCACTCACGTTTATCACCATGTGCCGCATCGCCGGCGTGCCCGCACGTTGGCAGAGCGGCCTGTACGTTGCGCCCGACTCGGTGGGCTCGCATGACTGGGCGGAGTTCTATACACCGCAGACGGGTTGGCTTAACGCCGATGTCTCGTTTGGATCCTCGGCACGCAGGATGGGGGAGGAATGGCGCCGCCGCCACTACTTTGGCAACCTCGATCCATGGCGCATGGTGGCAAACTGTCGGTTCCAGGCAGAGTTTGAACCCGTCTTTGACGGTATGCGTGAGGACCCCTACGATAACCAGATGGGCGAGGCCTCGGTCGACGGTCGCGGATGCCGCCAGCGCGAGATGCTCCGCACGGTCGAACTCATCGAAATGCTCGAAGTTCCATTTTCGGACTAATCTACGGAAAGCTGTGATAAACTAACTCACGCAATACGTGCCCGAGTGGCGGAATTGGCAGACGCAGTGGACTCAAAATCCACCGTTGGCAACAACGTGCGAGTTCGAGTCTCGCCTCGGGCACCATACATGCAAAAGAGCGTTCAAGGGGGTTAAGGCCCCCTTTTTCGTGCCGAACTCGCGTGAGCGCGCGGAGCGTTAAGCAAACAGGCCTGTGGCCTGTTTGTAGCGGAGCGTGGCGAGGGCGCCATGCGCCCGAAGCCCGGGGCTTCGCGAAGCGAAGGCCCTTCGAGTCTCGCCTCGGGCACCATACATGCAAAAGAGCGTTCAAGGGGGTCGAGGCCCCCTTTTTCGTGTATGTAATGTGATAACGAGCGGTACGTGTTATTATCGCCAAGGCGTTGTTTCCGCAATGCCCTAAAGAGGAACCCGAGGGTTCCCACCTTTTGGCGCCAATGAGCAGCTGACTGGTCATACAACTTAGATTCTCTTCCTCATATCGAGGATGTCTATGTGTACGACCTGGTTGCAAAAAAGCGCCGGGTTATTTTTTTATGAATGGAGGTAGGGAAAATAGCTAAGTCTGATGACACCCGCATCAACGACGAGATCACTGCATCTTCGTGCCGTTTGATTGGCGTCGATGGCTCTCAGCTCGGCCTGTTCGCCATCCGCGATGCCCAGCGCGTCGCCGACGATCAGGGTCTCGACCTTGTCGAGATCGCTCCCAACGCGGAGCCGCCGGTCTGCAAGGTCATGGACTACGGTAAGTTCAAGTACCAGCAGGCCATGAAGGCCAAGGCTGCTCGTAAGAACCAGTCCAAGGTCGAGGTTAAGGAAATGAAGTTCCGACCCAAGATCGACGTTGGCGACTACGAGACCAAGAAGGGCCACGTTCTGCGTTTCCTCAAGAAGGGCGCACGCGTTAAGATCACCATCATGTTCCGCGGCCGTGAGATGGCTCACCCGGAGCAGGGTCTTAACGTTCTCGAGCGTCTCGCCGAGGATCTTAAGCCTTACGCTACGGTCGAGTCCAAGCCTAAGATGGAAGGCCGTAACATGCTTATGCTGCTCGCCCCAATTAAGGGCGCCTTTGATGAGGATAAAGCGGCAAGTGATACTAAGTAACTAGTGTTCTGTAACCGATTAAGGAGTATTTCATGCCTAAGATGAAGTCCCACAGCGGCACCAAGAAGCGTTTCCGCAAGACTGGTACCGGCAAGCTTATGCGCGCCAAGGCTTTCAAGAGCCACATCCTGAGCAAGAAGTCCACCAAGCGTAAGCGTGGCTTCCGTCAGGAGACCGAGATCGCCGCTGCCGACCGCAAGGTCATCAAGTCGCGTCTCGCCTAAGTTAGCGTTCCCGTTTTTCGTTTAACCGTCTAGGAGTTGATAGAACATGGCACGTATTAAGCGCGCTGTTGCCGCCAAGAAGAAGCGCCGTACCGTTATGCACCGTGCGAAGGGTTACTACGGTGCCGCTTCGCGTACTTACAAGCATGCTAAAGAGCAGGTCCAGCACTCTCTGCAGTATCAGTACCGTGACCGCCGCAATAAGAAGCGCGAGATTCGCTCTCTCTGGATCACCCGTATCAACGCTGCTGCTCGCCTGAACGACATCTCTTACTCTCAGTTCATGCACGGCCTGAAGGTCGCCGGTATCGAGCTCGACCGCAAGGTCCTGGCTCAGATGGCTTACGAGGACATCGAGTCTTTCAACGAGCTGGCTACCATCGCCAAGAAGGCTCTCGAGGCCTAATTGATTCTCTTGAATCGCTAGGGGAGTGTCGCGCTGTGCGCGGCGCTCCCTCTTTTTATCTAAGGCGCTGGTTTATATAGCAAAAGCGCGGGTAGATAGACACTTACAGGTGACCGATCTTTATATATCTCTTAACCGAAGGGTCATCATCTGATACGTGCAGTATTTCTGCACCAGCCTTTCTATTACTTATATAGGAAGCGATATATTGTGTAGGACTTATGAAGAGTGGAATTGACGTCCCACATCGCTTCGCGGTCTGGCAATATATCTCCTTGCCGCGCGGCCCGGTCGGACCGGGAACCGGCGCAGGCGTGCACCTTGAGAACCGGATACTGCGAGGATGGACACACCAGATGTGTCGCA
>NZ_JBQKGN010000025.1:0-23457 GCF_052118785.1 Collinsella sp. LCP21S3_A9
CACGAGGAGGCGCCAGGTTAAACTGAAGGGACTGACCCCGGAGGAGTTCCGGAGACAGTCCCTTGCGGCGTAGTTCTTATTTAAGCCGTCCAGGTTTTGGGGTGCAGTTCATACGAGCTCGGGGCTCTTTTCGTTTGGATTGCAGACGTATTGACAGACGAAAACAGTCTGCGTCCGGTATTGAGCCATACGAAAGCGAAATTATGCGTCTTAATTCCGTACGCAAATCAAGACGAAAACCGTTTGTGTCTCGGATGAATCAGTACGCAAACGGTTTTCGTCTTATATCTTGAAGGCCTACAGGCGAAACGATTCGGCAACGGTGGAGGTCGACCGGTTTGAGTATGGCAGGCTGACGCTCGAAGGCAGCAACGTAACGTTCGACGCGCTCACGTCGGCTCGCCAGGACTTGAGTTTTCACACGCTCGAGCATAAGTGTGTTGAACATCTCGGCATTTCTGAGCTAACGCCGGATATTATGCGCACGCTTCGCTTGCTCGGCAAAGATGGCTATACCAACGCTGCGGCGATTTTGGCGGATAAGAATGATTTTCCGGGCATCGACTGCGTCCGTTTTGGTGATACCGAGGATGTAATACTTGGATCGCGAGGCGGCGACAAATATATCCGCAATTGAGCAGGTGGACAGGGCGGTGGCTATGTTTGCACGCTACTACCGTTATGAGCGTATCGAAGGGATGGAGCGCGTCCAAACCGATCGAATTCCTCTCGAGGCGTTTCGCGAAGCTGTCGCAAACGCTTTGGTGCATCGGACGTGGGACGTTCGAGCTATAGCAACCCGCATAGCGCGCCTTGATCATCAACCGTCCGTATTTCGCAGCAACTTATAACAGGCTCGGGGTGCCAATTTGGGGTGCAGTAGTGCTGCGCCACGAAAAGGGCCTATCTACTACGTTTAAGCCTCAGGGGTCAACCATAGTCGGCTTTTTCGAAAATCGACAAGCTGCCTACCTGCGGTTTTGTTTTCACGGTTTTTGGTATGGCCGAGGCTATCCGTGTTAACGTAGTAGATGGGCCAGTTTTGTGGCAAGGGGCCGATCTGCGGGCTAGGGTAGCTAAAAGAGCCCCGTCCCAAAAAGACTGATTGGGAGCTGGGGCGTGTCGATGCGATAGTATTGCATGGTGGTATTCGACTAACCGAGGGTTTATCCGAGGGCTTTATGGAACAGCACCAGCATAATCAAAGCTTGCAAGATCAGGCATACAATGCACTGCGCTCCAAGATCATCTATGCCGAGCTCAAGCCCGGCACGCGCCTTTCGGCGATTGGTCTGGAAAAGGAGACGGGAATCGGGCGTACGCCCATTCGCGAGTCCTTTGTGCGCCTGCGTGAGCAGGAGCTGGTGGAAACGCGTCCCAAAAGCGGCACCTACGTCTCTAAGATCAGCATGGAGCGCGCCGAGAACGCCTGTTTCTTGCGCGAGAAACTCGAGCGAAGCGTACTCATTAAATGCTGCTCGGTCGCCACGCCCGAGCAAAAGCATCGGCTCGATCAGATTCTTGCCGAGTCCGAGTCGCTCGACCATGGCGAAACGCGTCGTTTCTTTGACCTGGACAACCTGTTCCATGAGACGTGTTTTGAGATTGCCGGCCGTCACATGTTGTGGGATTGGATGAAGAGCGTCAATACGCATTTTGAGCGATACAACTGGTTGCGTATGGTGTCGCAGGATCTAGATTGGGAGCCGATTCGTCGGCATCATCGCCGGATTCTCGAGGCCATTAAGAGGGGCGATACCGACGCGGCGAGCTATCTGGCCGAGACACACCTGCACCTGATGCCCGAAGAGCAAGGTCCGGTTATCGCCTTACATCCCGATTATTTTGAGCTGTCCAAAGACTCGGCTATCTAGCCCATTATCGCATCTGCTCGAGACGCAAAAACGATGCTGCTCACCTACAGCGTTTTGCAACCGAGAATTTTAAAAAATGCCTAAAATGGCTCAGACTGCCGACAATGGGGAAACGGGGTGCGCTATGGCGCAGATGAGAATCAAGGACATTGCCGTCGAGGCGGGTGTGAGCCCGGCCACGGTCTCGCGCTATCTCAATAACCGCCCCGGGCAAATGACCGAGGAAACCCGTGCTCGCATTGCGGAGGTTATCGAGCGTACCGGCTATCGCCCACGTGCCGCCGCGCGCAATCTGCGCAGCTCGCGTACCAACCTCATCGGCGTGATCTTGGCCGACATCGCCAACCCGTTCTCCAGCGCCATGCTCGAGGGCCTTTCCGCCAGCGCCGCCGCGCGCGGCTGCTCGCTCATGACAGCCATTAGCGGCAACGATCCCGCCAAGGAGGCCGAGTCGCTCACCAGGCTTATCGACGCTGGCGTGGACGGCCTGGTCGTCAATACCTGCGGTGGTAACGACGAGGCAATCGCCGCGGCAGCGGGACGCCTGCCCGTTGTGCTGCTCGACCGCGACGTTGCCGACGGCGGTGTCGATCTGGTGACATCTAACAACCGTGAGCTGGTCGCCGGCTTGGTAGACGCCTTGATCGCCGCTGGCAGCGAGCACCTGTGCCTGCTCACCGAGGCAAGCGACGACAGCCCCGTCCGTCGCGAGCGCGCCGAGGCCTTTACCGACGAGCTTTCGCGCCGCGGCCTTGCCGGCGAGGTTATCACCTTGGCCGATGGCGGTGCCACGGGCGTCGGTCGCTTGGACGAGACTATCCGCGGCTATGCAGGCAAAAAGCTCGGCCTCATTGCCGTCAACGGCCTGGTTTTCCTGAGCCTTACCGAGGCGCTGGCGCAGCTTGGCCCCTCGCTGCCGGCGGGGCTCAAGATCGCGACGTTTGACGACTATCCCTGGAACCATGTGCTCTTTGGTGGAGTTACCACGGCCGCGCAGGACACCCTCACCATCGCCGAGCGCGTGGTCGATCGCCTCTCCGAGCGTATCGACGTTGTTACCACCACCGTGGGCGATGCCGCAAAGCTCGCCCCTAAGCGCATCGAGGTTCCCGGCCACATCGAACACCGCGCTTCGACCTCGCGCTAGCCGCTCGTTCGTAACTGCCTGTTCGCGCACGTTTTTTGGGCGCTTGATACGCTTTAACCCTGCGGAAACATTTTTCTGCGATAGTATCTGCGATATAGACCAGTCGAAACCCGCCCGAAAGAAAGGGGAGCGACATGAACCAGCAGAACATCGATTACGTACTCCGTTCCGTAGAGCAGCGTGACATCCGCTTTGTGCGTCTGTGGTTTGTCGACATTCTCGGCCGCCTCAAGAACTTTGCCATTAGCCCCGAAGACCTCGAGGTCGCTTTTGAGGAGGGTATTGGCTTTGACGGCTCCGCCATCGAGGGCTTTGCCACGCCCGAGGAAGCCGACATGCTCGCGTTCCCTGACGCCTCGACCTTCCAGATCCTGCCGTGGCGCCCGAGCCATAACGGCGTCGCCCGCGTGTTCTGCGATGTGTGCACTCCCGATCGCAAGCCGTTTGCCGGCGACCCGCGCGACGCCCTGCGCCGCATGTTCTATAAGGCCGAGAAGGCCGGCTACCTGCTCAACGTGGGTGCCGAGCTGGAGTATTACTACTTCCCCGACGAGCACACCCCCGAGCCGCTCGACAACGTGGGCTACTTCGACCTTTCGGTGAGCGATGCCGCTCGCGACCTGCGCCGCAATACGGTGCTCACGCTCGAGAAGATGTCCGTGCCCGTGGAGTACACCTTCCACGCCGCCGGCCGCTCGCAGCACGGCATTAGCTTGCGTCACGCCGAGGCCCTGAGCATGTCCGACGCCATCACCACGGCCAAACTCATCATTAAGCAGCAGGCCTACGAGAGCGGTTGCCACGCCTCCTTTATGCCCAAGCCGCTGGCGGGCGAGGACGGCAGCGCCATGTTTTTGCATCAGTCGCTGTTCGACCACGACGGCAACAACGTCTTTTGGGGCGAGGACGACGAGAAGTACCGCCTCTCCGATATCGCCAAGCACTATATGGCCGGCATTCTGGCACACGCGCGCGAGATCAGCGCCATCACCAACCCCACGGTCAACTCGTACAAGCGCATCACCACGGGCGGCGACTCCGTGCCACAGTACGCTACGTGGGGCCTGCGCAACCGCGCGAGCATGGTCCGCATCCCGGTCTACAAGCCCGGCAAGCAGCTGTCCACACGCATCGAGCTGCGCAGTCCCGATCCCATGGCCAATCCGTACCTGGTCAACGCCGTCACGCTGGCGGCTGGTCTGGACGGCATCGAGCGCAAGCTGGAGCTCCCGCCCGAGGCAACGGCCGAGACGCTCAAGCTTACCGACCGTCAGATGGTCGAGGCCGGCTATACGCCGCTGCCGCGCTCGCTCAAAGAGGCGCTCGACGTGTTTGAGGACTCGCAGTTTATGAAGGATGCCCTCGGCGAGCACATCCACAGCTTCTTCCTCAAAAAGAAGCGCGACGAGTGGCATAAGTTTGAGTCCACGATTACCGAGTGGGAGATCAAGCATTATCTGGCGAACTCCTAATCGCGCTGGTTCGTTCCAGTACGATTGAGCTCATTTCCTTGGAGGTCGATATGTCCGAAAAGAGTGCCCTGTTCATGGCGCGCACGACGCGCTTCCACGAGTTTGCCCGCAGCTTGACGACCACCCTGGGTGTCGAGGTGAGCCTGGCAACCCCCGATTCGCCGACTGCGTCGCATGACTTTGACCTGCTGATCCTCGATTCCGATGGCATCCGCAGCGACCGCATCGATCAGATTGCCAAATGGCTCGACGACCGCGGCGGCGTTCCCATGTTGGTAATCGTCGACGACGAGGCGCTCGGCACCCTGCGCCTGCCCAATCACGCGCATGCCGACTTTGTATGCCCCACGGCGACGCCCAACGAGCTCAAGGCTCGTGCGCAGCGCCTGATGGGCGAGGAGGAGACCGTCGCCGCCGACGATGTGCTCAACATCGATAATCTCGAGATTAACCTGGCTACCTACCAGGTGACACTCGACGACGAGCCCATCGACCTGACGTTGATGGAGTACTCGCTGCTGAGCTTTTTGGCGACGCATCCCAACCGTGCTTACAGCCGCGAGGTGCTGCTGCACCGCGTGTGGGGCTTTGAGTACTGCGGCGGCACGCGCACCGTCGACGTGCACATTCGACGCATCCGCTCCAAGGTGGGCCCGCAGATCGCGGCGCACATTACCACCGTCCGTGGCGTGGGTTATCTGTTTAAGGACTAGCTTTTCACCGCAAAGGGGGCAGGCGCCTTCGTGGTGGTTTTGCCGCATGCGTGGATCCCTTTCGAGTTTGCAGCAGAACTTAAGCATTCCTTAAAGATTGCGTTCTCATACACGTTCGCCCGCATATTGGGGTACAACTCAACGTGAACAATGATGGCCCGCCACATGTTTGGCGGGCCTTTGGTTATTAGACGAAAGGATCGCAGCTATGAGCGAGAACGATTCCCAGCGTCCCCAGGATGCGGGCAACGCCGGCGAGACCCAGCAGCAGCCGCGCGTGCAGGTGGAGTCGACGCCTGCCGACGGCAACATTCCCTACGTACAGGCCTACGACACACAGACCGGCCAGCCGCTGGGCGGTCAGCAGGTTGTAAACAAGCACACGGTGGTCAAGACCAAGACCAAAAAGCTGCCGATCTTTATTACGGCGCTCGCCGGCTGCGCCTGCGGCGCCCTGCTGGTCATCGCGCTCATTATGAGTGGCACGCTCAACATTGGCGGCGGAAAGAATGTCGTGACGGCGGGTGCTTCGGGTTCATCGACGCAAAAGATTACGATCGACTCCGAGGACACCACGCTTGCCGAGGCCGTTTCTGCCAAGGCCCTGCCCTCCGTCGTTTCCATCACCGCCACTTCGAGCGGTAGCCAGAATGGCTCGCTTTCGCAGTCTGCCGACGAGTTGGATGGTTCGGGCAGCGTCGGTTCGGGCGTGGTGCTCGATACCGAGGGCCACGTCCTCACCAACAACCATGTGGTCGATGGCTATGACCAGTACGTGGTTACCATGGACGACGGTACCACCTACGAGGCCGAGTTCGTGGGCAACGACGCCTCGAGCGACCTGGCCGTCATCAAGCTCAAGGATGCTGACGCCTCCAAGCTCACGCCGATCGAGATTGGTGATTCCTCCAAGCTCAACGTGGGCGAGTGGGTCATGGCGATCGGCTCGCCGTTCGGCAACGAGCAGTCTGTCTCCACGGGCATTGTCTCGGCGCTCTATCGCTCCACGGCCATGAGCTCTACCAGCGGCAACACCATCTATGCCAACATGATTCAGACCGATGCTGCCATCAACCCGGGCAACTCCGGCGGCGCGCTCGTTAACGACAATGGCGAACTCGTGGGTATTAACTCTCTTATCGAGAGCTACTCGGGCTCCAGCTCGGGCGTGGGCTTTGCCATTCCGGTCAACTATGCCAAGAACATCGCCGACCAGATTATCGACGGCAAGACGCCGGTTCACCCGTACCTGGGCGCCACGCTTTCGAGCGTCAACGCGCTCAACGCCCGCACTAACAATCTCGGCACCGATAGCGGCGCATATGTGGCAAGTGTCGTCGAGGACGGTCCTGCCGCCAAGGCTGGCATCCAAGAGGGCGACGTCATCACCAAGCTGGGTGACGATGAGATTACGAGCGCCGATGGCCTGATTATCGCGCTGCGCAGCCACGAGGTGGGCGAGAAGGTCGAGATCACGCTCGTGCGCGGCAAGGAAGAGAAAAAGGTCACGGTCGAGCTGGGTTCTGATGAGGAGCTGCAGAACCAGCAGCAGAACGACAGTGCGACCGACACCGGCAACGGCGGCATTACCGACGAGCAACTGCGCCAGTACCTGGAAGAACTGCTGGGCCAACAGGGTCAGGGGCAAGGCTACGGTCAGGGTTTCTAACGAGCTGTATCGCACATATCGAAGCCAGAGGGGCTGTTCCGCCAGCGCGGGACAGCCCCTCTTCTCTTATTGATCCGTTGGGGACGGAGGAAAACGGATCATTTAGAAATGGCAAGGGCATGGTTCGGAAGGGCTTGGACAGTTAGTTCAGATTTGTATAAAACGGGTGCGGTCTGAGGCGTGTTTTGAACGGTTTTGAAATGAAAGACGGGCCGAGATGGGTGTCTCGAAGACGGAAGCAAACCTAATTCGCCGTCCAGAACGATTGATTGGGGCGAAAAGACGGTATTTCAGCTCGATTCGGCGCGCGTAATTATACAAATCTGAACTAACTGTCCAACCCTGGTCCGGTCGCTGCCAATTCGGTGCGGTTTGAGACCGCTATTCGGCCCCATTGCGACCGGTGGTACTCTAGTATCCGTTTGAAATCGAGCGAAGGAGTGCCGCTATGGAGCAATCGAGCCTGTTTGGTGACGGCGTGGACATCGATACCGAAACGCCAGCGAGCACGGATACCGCCGCGCCGGCCGATGACCGTGCCCAGGCGGCAGCGCGTGCGGCTGAGTTGCGCCACGAGCTCGATTACCACGCCTACCGCTACTACATGCTCGATGCGCCCGAGATCACGGACGTCGCCTTCGACAAAATGCTCGTTGAACTGCAAGAAATCGAGGCTGCCTACCCCGACCTGGTGACGCCCGACAGCTATACCCAGCGCGTGGGCGGCTACGTGAGCGAGCAGTTTACACCGGTCACGCACATGGCACGCATGTATTCCATGGACGATGCCATGGATCTGGACGAGCTCGACGCATGGCTCCAGCGCACCGAGGATGCGCTCGGTGCCGGTAGCGTTACCTATACCTGTGAGCTTAAGATCGACGGTCTGGGCGTCGCGCTTACCTACCAAAACGGCACCTTCGTGCGCGCGGCCACACGCGGCGATGGCACCACGGGCGAGGACGTGTCGCTTAATGTGCGCACTATCAAGGATGTGCCCATGCACCTATCCGAGCCGGCGCTCGCTCATATGGGCGCCGACCGCGAGCGCACCATCGAGGTACGCGGCGAGGTGTACATGCCCAAGGGCAGCTTTGTTCGCCTGAATGAAGAGGCCGATGCCGAGGGCCGCGACCCCTTCGCCAACCCGCGCAACGCCGCTGCCGGATCCTTGCGTCAGAAGGATCCCAAGGTCACGGCGCGCCGCGACCTGGCCACCTTTATCTATGCCATCGCCGATACCGACCCGCTGCACGTCCACAGCCAGCGCGAGTTTCTGGACTGGTTGCGTAGCGCCGGCTTTAGCGTCAACCCTAACGTGGCTCGTTGTGCCACGCCGGCCGAGGTCCACGAGTTCTGTGCCCAGGCGCTCGAGCACCGCGGCGACTTGGATTACGACATCGACGGCGTGGTCGTAAAGGTTGACAGCTTCCAGCAGCAGCTCGACCTGGGCTTTACCGCTCGCGCACCACGCTGGGCCATTGCCTTTAAGTTTCCGCCCGAGGAAAAGCAGACCATCCTGCGCGAAATTCGCATCCAGGTGGGCCGCACCGGTGTGCTCACGCCGGTCGCCGAGTTCGACCCGGTGACGGTTGCCGGCTCCACCATCGCGCGCGCCACGCTGCACAATATCGACGAGATCCGTCGCAAAAACGTGCGCGAGGGCGACACCATCATCGTGCACAAGGCGGGCGACGTAATCCCCGAGGTCGTGGGCCCGGTGCTCGATAAGCGCCCGGCCGATTCGGTCGACTGGCATATGCCCGAGGTCTGCCCCGTGTGCGGTAGCCCCGTGGTCCACGAGGATGGCGAGGTGGCTTACCGCTGCGTGTCCATCGACTGCCCCGCACAGCTCAAGGAGCGCCTGCTCCACTGGGTGAGCCGCGGTTGCATGGACGTCGATGGCCTAGGCGACGAGATCGTCGACAAGATGATCGCCGCCGGGCTGATTCACGACGTCGCAGACTTCTACCAGCTCACGGTCGACGACATCGCAGGCCTGGACACGGGGCGCACCTATGCCAGCTCCAACAGCAAAAAGGGCGTTAAGAAGGGCGACCCCATTCCGGTAGGCCTCAAGACGGCCGAGAAAATCATCGCCGAGCTCAACAAGTCCAAGAGTCAGCCGCTCGGTCGCGTGCTGTTTGCCCTGGGCATCCGTCACGTGGGCAAGAGCGTGGGCGAGGTCATCGCCGAGCGATTCCTGTCGATTGACAAGCTTATCTTGGCGAGCGAAGAGGATATTGCCGAGTGCGAGGGCATCGGCCTCAAGATTGCGGCGAGCGTCAAGCAGTTCCTGGCCGTGCCCGAGAACCTTGCCGTCCTGGAACGTCTGCGCCAGGCGGGCCTGTCGCTCGAGGTCGATTTGGGCGCCGCGCACGCGCAAGCCGCAGCCGACGCTGGCGTGGCAGGCGAGCTCGCCGACGCACAGCCGCTCGCGGGTCTGACCTTCGTGCTCACCGGCACGCTCGTCAACCGCACGCGCGACGAGGCGGGCGCGGCGCTCAAGGTGCTCGGCGCCAAGGTTTCGGGCAGCGTATCAAAGAAGACGAGCTATCTGGTCGCCGGCCCCAAAGCGGGCTCCAAGCTCACCAAGGCCGAGCAGCTGGGTGTGCCCGTGCTGGACGAGGACGCACTCGAGCAGATCCTAGCTACCGGTGAGGTGCCCCAGGCTTAAGGCATCAATAGTCAAATTGAAGAACCGCCCGAAAGTGCGATGCCTTCCGGGCGGTTCTTACTTTGTTGGGGAAACCGGCATCGTGATCTGCGTCACGTAGGTCGCGGGGTCGTCGCTGATGATGTCGTCAATGAGGGCGATTTCGCGTTGCCCCGCTACGCTGCTAACTTGTCAAAAGCCCCGCGCCGGTTGAGCACGGTAAACGCGACAACACAGATGACTGCCGACAGAATCGACCCGCACGGCGAGGCGATGCCCATGGGAAACAGCGTGTCGGAATAGGCGTTCGACAGCAGCCACGCGCCCGGCACGCGAATGAGTGCCACGGCCAGCACGTTGTGCGCAAAGCCGATGTAGCTCTTGCCATATGCAGCGAAAAAGCCGCTAAAGCAAATGTGGATGCCGGCAAAAATCGCGTCGAAAATATAGCTGCGCATATAGCCGGTGCCGGCAGCGACTACTGCAGCGTCCTTGGCAAAAAAGCCAATAAACGCCGGCGCCACCAGCCACATCAGCACCGTGATCAGGCAGCCGTACACCACCGAGATGGTCATGGCGTCTTTGAGCACCTGACGCGCGCGGTCGCCCTTGCCCGCGCCGGCGTTTTGCGCCGTGAGTGCGCTGACGGTGGCACCCATGGAGCTCGGAACAATGAACAAAAAGCTGATCATCTTTTCGACCAGGCCCACGGCGGCGGCGTCGACCAGTCCGCGATGGTTGGCGATGACGGTGATAAACATAAACGCCACCTGGATGCAGCCGTCCTGCACGGCCACGGGCACGCCGATCTTAAGGATGCCGCCGAGCACCTCGGGCTGGGGGCGCAGGTCGCTACGCTTAACGTGGATGTTCGTGCGGCGGCTCTTAAGCCACACGAGCGCGAGGGCAACGCTTGCCGTCTGGGCGGTTACCGTGCCGAGTGCCGCACCCACGGGGCCGAGTCCCATGTGGCCGATAAACAGAAAATCGAGCGCGATGTTGATGATGCACGCCACGCCGATCACGTACATGGGCGAGCGCGAATCGCCCAGCCCGCGAAAGATGGCCGAGAGGATGTTGTATGCGGCGATAAACGGAATGCCGACAAAGCAGATGCGCAGGTAGGCGGCGGTTCCTTCGACTGCCTCGGCTGGCGTGCCAATAAGTGCCACGATCTGCGGGCACAGTGCGAGCAGGATGACTGCCAGCACTACCGAGACACCCATAAACAGCGTGATGGTGTTGCCGATGGCGGTCTCGGCGCGATCGAAGCGGCGCGAGCCCACGGCGTGGCCGACGATAACCGTCGTTCCCATGGCCAGACCCACGAGCGTCACGGTAATGATATAGAGCGTCTGTGCGCCATTGCCCACGGCGGTGATGCCGGCGGCACCGCTAAACTGCCCCATCATGTACAGGTCGGCCATGCCGTAGAGCATCTGCAAAAAGTACGAGAGCATATAGGGCAGGGCAAAGACCGCGATGGTCTTAAGGACATTGCCGCGTGTGAGGTCGTGTTCCATAGGTGGGGCTTTCTGGCTGGGTCTGTTTCCATACCAGTGTAGTGAAAACCCTACAACGATTGTAGAGTCAAGGTTTGTGTGTTGAGGATGGGCTTGGAAAGCCGGTCTTATTCGAAGCGACCTGTCCTGTCGTACGGGTGTCGGCATGATTCTCTCGTGGGGTATTATGTTTTTCGAAGAATAAAACGCCGCGTGAGGGGAGGGCAGCGTGGACGGGCACGTGCAGCATGACGGTTTTGGCCGCGATATCAACTACCTGCGCATTGCCGTTACCGACAAGTGCAATTTCCGCTGCATTTACTGCATGCCGGCCGATGGCGTGGCGCCCCGTGCACACGACGAGTTACTCAGCGCCGAGGAAATCGCCCGCTTTGTGCGCTTGGTGGCGGGGGAGGGCATTCGCCGCGTGCGCCTGACGGGCGGCGAGCCGCTGGTCAGCCGCCGTATTATTCCGCTTATTCGCGACATCCGCGCGATCCCTCAGATCGAGGACATCTCGCTCACCACCAACGGCGCCCTGCTGCCCAAGCTGGCGCCGCAGCTCAAAGATGCCGGGCTTAACCGCGTCAACATCTCGCTCGACACGCTCGACCCTACGCTCTTTGGAAAGATCACGCGCCTGGGTCGGCTCGAGCAGACCATGGCCGGCATCGACGCGGCGCTGGCTTGGGGCTTTGAGCCCGTTAAGGTCAACTGCGTTGTTGTGCGCCGGCTCAACCAGGATGTGGCGGCCCTCGCGCGGCTCACGCTCGACCGTCCCATCCACCTGCGCTTTATCGAATATATGCCCATCGGCGACGAGCGCACGAGCTCGCATTGCGCTGTGGACCCGCATGCGCCCGCGCTCAATCCCGAGCTGTGGGACGCGAGCGATACCGTGCCGAGTGACGAGCTGCGGGCGCGCATCAATGCCGGGGCCACCGCGACGGGACTGGGCGAGCTCGAGCCGCTCGACATCAACGATGCTCCTGCCGGCGCGGGCCCTGCGCGCTATTGGCGCTTTCCGGGCGCGGCGGGAACGGTTGGCTTCATTAGCGCCATGTCCAACCATTTTTGTGCGAATTGCAACCGTCTGCGCCTGACGGCCGATGGCAACGTGCGTCCGTGCCTGTTTAGCGATGCCGAGTATTCGGTGCGCGACGCCCTGCGCCGTGGTGATGATATGCAGGTACTTTCGATTTGGCGCGATGCCGTGGCCCACAAACCGCAGGAACACGCGATAATTGAGGGCACGCAACGATTTATGTCCCAAATCGGAGGATGATCATATGGCCAAGAGCAGGTACGCCGACGCCACCAAGGCCGCTCGCAGGGCCGCGATGTCTGCCCACAAAGTCACGGCCGCGGCGAATGCTGGCAACGCCGACGCGTCCGCGCAGCCGACTTCCAGCGCGGCCACCGAACCCGCCCGTGACGCACGTCGCAACGAGCTGACGCACGTGGACGCCAAGGGCGAGGTGCGCATGGTCGATGTGTCCGACAAGGCCGAGACCCATCGCATCGCCATCGCCGAGGGCACCATCCTCATGCATCCCGAGACACAGGCCATGGTGCTGCAGGACCGCGCCAAAAAGGGCGACGTGCTTGCCTGCGCGCGCGTGGCGGGCATCATGGCCATCAAACGCACGAGCGACATCATTCCCATGTGCCATCCGTTGCCCATTACCAAGAGCAAGTGCGACATTGCTCCCATCGCTCCGGCGGGGACGCCGGCCGAGGACGTGCCCGAGGGCTGGGCGCCGGCGCGCGCGGACGGGCAGGTTGGCTTTCACGTACTGGTTACGGCCGGCGTGACGGGCAAGACGGGTATCGAGATGGAGGCCCTGACCGGCGCGAGTGCTGCGTGTCTAACGATCTACGACATGTGCAAAGCGGTTGATCGCGGTATGGAGATCGTCGACGTGCGCCTGTTGCACAAGGAGGGCGGCCGCTCGGGCGTATGGGACCGCGCAGAGCGTCAGGCCGCTGCTGTTGAGGCCGTGGCCACTGACGGTGCCGCACCCGCGAGCGCACCCGTCGCCGTCGCGCCCGCAGCTCCGACCCCGGCCGTCCCCGCGATCGCGTTTATCGGCTACCAAAACTCGGGCAAGACCACGCTCGTCGAGAAGGTCATTGCCGAGCTCACCCGCCGTGGCCTGCGCGTGGGATCGCTCAAGCATCACGGGCACCACGGCTTTGATATCGACGTGCCCGCTAAGGATACCTGGCGCCATCACCAGGCCGGATCCAAGCACGTGGGCCTCATCTGCGCCACGCGCTGGGCGGAGTACGCTGACACGCGCGAGGGGGACGAGATGCCCGCGCGCGAGCTGCTGTCGCGCTACAACGATGTCGACGTGGTGATCATCGAGGGCTACAAGACCGAGGGCTTCGACAACATCGTGGTCGCGCGCTCCGGTGTCGACCGTCTGCGTGGCAAGAGCTCGCTCGACCTGGTCGACGGCCGCACGCTGGCCCTTGCCTGCAACGAAGCCCTGGCACGTCAGGCCTTCGACGCAGGCTTTGCGACCCGAGCCATCAACATCAACGACGCCCGCGCCATCTGCGACCTTATCCAAGACCATCTGGCCTAAAACCTGCCAAAAAGGGACAGGTTTATTTTGGCAGGTTCTATCTGGGCAAACGTCATTTCCACCACAAAGGGTCCAGGCATCTTTGTGGTGGTTTTTGCTTTGGTAGATTTTTGTGACATGCCTTACAATCTACCAAGTAGTTCATGACGGGCGAAAAACGGAGAGAAGGGTCCTGATGCGTCCTTAATGTTTCATGCGGATAGATTGATTTGACAGACGGCGGCGAATGTCCACCGCCCGTATTCGTATGAAACGAGGAGTCTCCGTGCTCGTATCTCTTCTCTCAAAACCTCACCCTTCGTTGTCCGCGCAGGCTAAGCACCTGGTGGCAATGCGCTTCCTCATATATACCGGCTTTCAGACCAGCTACTTCATCGGCGTCATCGGAACGCTCACCTATGCAGACGATGCCTCGGTCGTTGCGACATCGCTGGCCGTCCTGTTTATGAACGTCTTCGTGATCCTGGGATCCTTTGCGGGTGGAGCGGCGCTTGACGCTTGGGGTCCGTGCCGGCATTTCCGGGCGAGTATCTTCGGCACGTTGGCAACCGGCGCGGCGATTATCGCCTTTGGCAGCGCGACCGGAACAGTCCTTGCCGGCGCGGTGCTCCTGGGCTTTGTGATAGGATTCGCCCAGCCCGTCGCCACGTCCTATCCGGCGTATCTCACCGACGACCCCGTCGAGCTCAGAGACATCAACTCCGCCATCACCATGTCCTCCAACGTGAGCATTATCGTCGGCCCCACGCTGGGCGGCTTTGTCGCGGCGGCTGCATCGTCACACGCGGTGTTTTTGCTCATGATGATCTTTACCGTACTGGCGCTCGTCGCCGGTTGGGGCTTTAGGCCGCAAGCAGGTCGCGTCGCCGCGCGCGAAAGTGCTCCCGCGGATAGCAGCACAACGGCAAGTACTGCCGATCAAAGCTCCGACTCCAATAAATTCACCCGCGTCACCTTCGTGACCAGCATCAAGACAGTCTTTACCAACAGCGTCCTCGCCCTGCTGTTCTGCATTATTTTCCTTTCGAACTTTGGCTATGGCGCCTTCGATCCACTGGAGTCATTCTTCTACCGTGATGTTCTGCATGTCGGTGTCGAGTGGATGGGCTGGCTCTCGTCTGCCTGCGGCGTGGGCGCGGTGCTGGGCGCCGTGGTCGCGCTCCGCTTGCCGCCGCACCTGGTCAACCTTAAGACGCTGCTTGTGGCGCTTCTGTCCGTGGGCCTGGGAAGCCTGCTCTACGTGGGAACGCCGTACGTGGGCGTATCCCTCGTCGGCCAGATTGCCCTGGGCGTGGCCTGGGGCTTCGTCAACCCGCTCCACAACACGATCGTGCAAACGACGGCCCCGCTCGAACAGCTCGGTCGCGTCAACTCGGTCATGGGCTTTGGCAACATGTTCGCCGGCGTGGCGCCGCTGGCGATTGCCCCGTGGCTGGCGGCGACGTTTGGCGTGCAGCAGACGCTCATCGGGGCGGGTATGGTCGTGACGGCGGTTCCCGCGGCACTGCTGCTGTTTGGACGCCGGCATTTGGATCGTGCCGCAAAGCAGTAAAAACCATCACAACATTCGATGAAAATCGCGATTTTGCCGAATAACGTCGAATGTTGTGACGGTTTGCGCTCCGGGTCATGCCATCCTGCGGATCCGGCCACCACAACGGGGCCAGGCACCTTTGTGGCGGTTTTCGCTATGGACGGTGCGGTTTCGCTGCAGAACCGCCGGCCCGCCGCCTGCCAACCGCCGCCCTCGTTACGTTTTCGCTGCATTTGGGTAAAGCGCCTGCTCCAAGCCGGCGTTGCCTTGTATACTAGAGCGGTTTAACTGTTATGCGGAAGGGAGCGCCTATGGCACTCAGCGAGAAAGACGTGCGCGGTATCGCCGAGTACGCAAAGATCGCACTGACCGATGACGAGCTCGCCCAGATGACGTCCTACATGAACGATGCCGTCCAGATGCTCGAGCCCGTCTTGCAATATGACTTGCCCGACGTGGAGCCCACGTTCCATCCCATCGGAAGCCTGTCCAACGTGATGGGTGATGACCTGCGCGAGCCCGAGCGCGACCTGCCGCTCGACGTCGCGCTCGAAAACGCCGGCAGCGCGCGCGACCGTTACTTCCGCGTGCCGTCCATTTTGGGAGAGGGGGAGAGCGAGTAATGGCGCAGAGCTTCGATTCCCTTACCGCTGTCCAGATTGCCACGGGCGTTGCCGCTGGCGACTTTACCGCTACCGAGGTGGCCCAGGCCTCCCTTGCCGCCATCGAGGCGCGCGAGGGCGGGGTCCAGGCATTCCTGCAGGTGGCGCCCGAGCTTGCGCTCGAGGCCGCCGCGCGCGTGGATGCCGATCGTGCCGCAGGCAAGCCGCTGCCCCCGCTCGCGGGCGTGCCGCTGGCCATCAAGGACAACATGAACCTTGTGGGCACGCGCACCACCTGCGCTTCCCGCATGCTCGAGAACTACCAGAGCGTCTACACCGCCACCTGCGTCCAGCGCATGCTCGATGCCGGCTGCCTGCCCATGGGCAAGGCCAACATGGACGAGTTTGCCTTTGGCAGCTCCACCGAGAGCTCGGCGTTCCACCGCACCAACAACCCCTGGGATACCGAGCGCGTGCCCGGCGGCTCCTCGGGCGGCTCCGCTGCCGCCGTCGCCGCGGGCGAGGTCGCGCTCTCGCTGGGCTCGGACACCGGCGGCTCCATTCGCCAGCCGGCGTCGCTGTGCGGCGTGGTGGGCTTTAAGCCCACATATGGCGCCGTGAGCCGTTACGGCGTGGTTGCCTTTGGCTCGTCGCTCGACCAGGTGGGCCCCTTCGGCCGCACGGTCGAGGATGTCGCGCTGGCCATGAACGCGCTTACCGGCGCGGGCCACGATCCCTACGACTGCACCAGCCAGGATTGCGCCGTCGATTTTACCGAGCATCTCAACGACAGCATCGAGGGTAAGCGCGTGGGTATCATCCCCGCGTTTATGGAGGCCGAGGGCCTGACGTCCGAGGTCAAGGCCGCTGTTCAGCGCGCCGCCCAGGAGCTGCAGAACCAGGGCGCCGAGCTGGTCGAGGTCGACCTGCCGCACCTGGATGCCGCCATCGCCGCCTACTACGTCATCGGCCCGGCCGAGGCGTTCTCCAACCTGGCCCGCTTCGACGGTATTCGCTACGGCTATCAGGAGGAGGGCTGCGCCAACCTGTCCGACCAGAGCTCGCTGTCGCGCGCCCACGGCTTTGGCGCCGAGGCCAAGCGCCGTCAGATGCTCGGCGCCTACCTGCTGAGCTCGGGCGTGTACGACAAGTACTACTACGCTGCGCAAAAGGCCCGCACGCTCATCACGCAGGACTACGACACCGCGTATGCCAAGGTGGACACCATCCTCATGCCCGCCTCGCCGCGCACGGCCTTTAAGTTTGGCGAGATCAGCGACCCCACGCAGATGTACCTCTCCGACCTGTACACCATCTCGCTCAACATTTGCGGCAACGGTGGTATCTCGGTGCCGCTGGGCTTGGGCGAGGATACTCAGCTGCCCGTTTCTGCCCAGCTGGTGGGTCCGGCGTTTAAGGACCGTCAGCTGCTCACGTTTGCCCGCGCCCTGGAGCGCGGCTTTGCCGATGCCGCCACGGGTGCGCCCGCGCTTTCCGTCGCACCCGATTTTGCCGGGAAGGGAGGCGAGCTGTAATGAAGGAGCTTTCCGAGGTCCTGCAGGATTGGGAGGCCGTGATCGGCCTGGAGATTCATACCGAGCTCACCGCACTCGATACCAAGATGTTCTGCAACTGCAAGCTCAGCCACGATGACGAGCCCAACGCCAACGTGTGTCCGGTGTGCTTGGGCCTGCCCGGCGCCCTGCCGGTGCCCAACAAGCGCGCCATCGAGAGCATCGTTAAGGCCGGCCTCGCCACCAACTGCGAGATCCAGCGCCACTCGATGTTCTACCGCAAGCACTACTTCTATCCCGATATGGCCAAGAACTTCCAGACAACGCAGGGTCCGGTCGCCTTTGCCATGTACGGTCACCTGGACCTGGACGTGACTGGTCGCGGCGCTGCAGAGCGCCCCGATTGCGCGTTTGGCGAGGCCGAGGCCCAGAGCCTGGCGAGCGCCTCGGCCAACGCCGAGGGCCTGTCCACGTCCATGACGTCGACCATGCGCGAGGGCAATCAGCGTGCCGGCCATCTGGCCAGCTATGACGCGTCCAACCTGCAGATGCCCGAGCGTCGCGAGGACGGTTCCTACACGGTGCCCATCCGCATTCTGCGCATCCACATGGAGGAGGACGCTGCCAAGATGGTGCACGTGGGCGGTGCCGAGGGCCGCATTACCGCCGCCGCCGAGTCGCTCGTCGACTACAACCGCTGCGGCACGCCTTTGATCGAGCTCGTCACCGAGCCCGACTTGCGTACGCCTGAGGAGGCTCGCCTGTTTATGGAAAAGCTCCGTCGCATCTTTGTGACGCTGGGCATTTCGGACTGCTCCATGGAGAAGGGTTCCATGCGCTGCGACGGCAACGTGTCGCTGCGCCGCCGCGGCGAGACCAAGCTGGGTACCAAAACCGAGCTTAAGAACCTCAACTCGTTTAAGAGCCTGCACGACGGCCTTGCCTACGAGATTTGCCGCCAGGCCGAGGTGCTCGAGGAGGGCGGCATTATCTATCAGGAGACCCGCCACTGGGAGCCCAGCCGCAAGCGCACCGTGGTCATGCGTGTGAAGGAGACGGCCGACGACTATCGTCTGTTCCCCGACCCCGACTTGGCGCCGTTCGATCTGGACGACGAGTTCATCGATCGCTGCCGAGGTGAGATTCCCGAGCTGCCCGATGCCAAGCGCGCCCGTTTTGAGGCCGATTTTGGCATTAAGGCGGCCGATGCCGAGCAAATCGCCGGCGACCCGGAGTTTGCCGAGTTCTTTGAGGCCGCCGCTGCCGGTATGGCTGGCAAGGAGGCCCAGACGGTTGCAAACTTGCTGGTGAACGAGATGATCGCCTACCTTAAGGGCGCGGGCGTGTCGCTCGTCGAGTCCGGCATCGCGCCGGCTCAGGTGGCAGCGCTTGCCAAGCTGCTGGCGACGGATGCCATCAGCTCCAACCAGGCTCACGAGGTCTTTGAGGCCATGGCCCAGACCGGCGACGACCCCAACAAGATCGTCGACGAGCGCGGTATGCGTCAGGTGAGCGATGCCGGCGCGCTGCAGCCGATTGTGGATGAGGTGCTGGCAAACTGTGCCGAGCAGGCACAGCAGTATCGTGACGGCAACCAGAAGGTCATCGGCTTTTTGGTGGGCCAGTGCATGAAGGCGAGTCGCGGCAAGGGTAACCCAAAGCTCTTCAACGAGTTGCTGAGAACCTCGCTCTCGTAAGCGGGAACCGAGGGGCCGGGCGCAGGGCCTTGCCTCTCAATTTCGGACAGTCCTGACTCACGACGGAGGCGCCACTGGCGCCTCCTGTTCGTGCGGAACTCATTGAGAGGCAAGGCCCTGCGCCCGGCCCCTCGGTTCCGTGGCGACTCGGCCGTTCTGGTCAGTCGGGCTGAATGGAAATAGAGTGAATGGGCGCGCCGTTGGCGCGCCCATTGTTTTTGAAGGGAACTCATTTTGAGCAAGCGCCCGCCCTGCCGGGGCTCCCGGGTTCCGTGGCGACTCAGCCGTTCTGGTCAGGCGGGGCTAAATGGAATTTGGTGAATGAGGGTGCCGTTGGCACCCTCATTTTTTTGTGGATGTGGCGCAGGGACGGTCCCTTGGTCACATTTTTGGGCTGTGGAAAGCGAAGCTTAATACTTTTCCCGAGAAGTGAACGACCTTATTTGGACCTCTGAAGCATCGACACTATTTGGACGCTGTTTCCTGCGGTTTTGCCGAGTTTTCCCTGCGCTTTTGTTACTAAAAAATGCGGATGCTTCAGGGGTCCGATTTTGCTCGTTCACTTCTCGGGAAAAGTATTAGACCTCGATTTGCTGGGACGGGGGAGAGTCTTTCTTGGATGCCGGAGATGTACGTTGCGGCAGACCGATTGTCGAAAGTCGGCCGGTCTGCACCCTAAGATTTCCAGAAAGTTAACCATTTTTGACCTTAATAGTTAGATAAATTATTTTCCAAAAGTGTGCTTAAGTAAACTTATTCACTTGGGTGCTGAGGCACCGTGCCGTGTCCAATGCGGCAAAAGGGAGAAGCAACATGTAGAAGTCGACGTTTAACACCCTGCTTGTCGGTGGCGGTTTTCTGCTTGGTACGGCTGGCATCAAGCTGCTCGCCAGCGCTCCGGTAAAGAATGCCTGCGTGCAGGGCATCGCGTGCGGCATGCTGCCGTCGAGTACATCGTGGCGCACGGCATCACTTCGTCCATCGAAGGGCGTCGCGCCATCATCGGTTCCGCGCACTTTGTATTTGAGGATGAGGGCGCGCAGCTCGAGTCCGACATTAAGGAGCAAATCGAGCCTCAGATGCAGGGCCTGTCGCCGCTGTATTTGGCGGTCGATGGAAAGGTCGTCGGCGTGCTCGGCATCGAGGGCCCGCTCAAGCCTGGGGTCCGTGAGGTCATCGCCGACCTGCATGCTCTGGGCGTCAAGCATGTCGTTATGTTCACAGGCGATTCCGAGCGCACGGCCGAGCGCATTGCGCGAGAGGCAGGGGTCGACGAGTTTAAGGCCGAGCTGCTGCCCGAGGACAAGTACGCGTATGTGGAGCGTATTAAGGGCGAGGAGCGCCACGTTGCCATGGTGGGCGACGGCGTCAACGATTCGTCGGCGCTCGGTTTGGCCGACGTGGGGCTTGCAATGGGTGGCGGAAGCGACATCGCCAAGGAGGTCGCCGATATCATCCTGACCGATACGGATCTTGCTGCGATCGTGCGCCTGCGCCGTATGAGCCAGGGCCTCGTTGATCGTCTGACGAGCTCCTACTCTAAGGTGATGCTCACCAACTCGGCGCTCTTGGCACTGGGCATTACCGGCGCGATTGCCTCGCAGGCATCGTCGCTGCTGCACAACGGCTCGACGATCGCCTACAGCCTGAGCAACGCGAAGGCTTACCTGCGTTAGCAGACGTGTTTGCCCACGTTATCTGGCCTGCGCCCAGACGGCATCGGTGTCGTCCGGGCGCAGGCCTTTTGCATTTGACCCCAATTGATAGCGTCTCTATATAGTGTTGCTATCGAGGATAGCAATTGAAGGGAGCGAGATCGACGTGGGTGCTGCTAGCGGCATGGCGCAGGTGAACGTTCGCGTGGATCGCCAGGTCAAGAACCGTGCCGAGGAGGCGCTGCGGATTTCGGGCGGGTCACTGCCCGAGCTCATCAAAAAGGTGGTGGCCAAGGTTGCGCAGGGTGGCGGTTCGTGCGAAGAGGTGTTGTCGGCCGTTGAAGACCAACTGCCTAGTGCTGGTGCCACCTCGCCGTTTGTCGCATCATGGGCGGCGGCGGATCAGCTTTACGCGGACCTGGGCATCGATACATCATCTGCGTCTGATGACCGCAGCTGGGACACAGTCTATCCCGAAGCCATGGATGAGCATTATCGCCAAAAGGGGATGATCCTGTGAGTGGAGGCCCCCTTAAGATC
Source organism: Collinsella sp. LCP21S3_A9 (assembly GCF_052118785.1). Taxonomy (NCBI): domain Bacteria; kingdom Bacillati; phylum Actinomycetota; class Coriobacteriia; order Coriobacteriales; family Coriobacteriaceae; genus Collinsella; species Collinsella sp. LCP21S3_A9. Next base: position 21,170 of record NZ_JBQKGN010000025.1, read on the forward strand.
AGGGTGGACGCCAACGTATGGGTCGATTCGTTTTGCGCCGAGCATACCGAGTCGCTTGCCGCGCGTGCGTTTATTGGGCAGGCGACGGAGGCGGGGGCATTGCTGTTCTTTCCGGTGCATATCGCCAAGGACGTGCTGCACGTTGTCCAACACGAGCTGAAGCGTAGCGTTCTTGCCGGCGGGGGAGCGCTCGACGAGGCATCTGTCCGTGCAATTGGCGATGCGGCGTTGGCGTTTGTTCGGAACGTGACCGAAAACGCCACGGCCGTGGGTGCAGATGCATCGGACCTTTGGCTGGCCGACAAATACTTAGCGCTCCATCGCGATTACGAGGACAACTTGGTGCTCGCCGCGTGCAAGCGCGCGCAGATCGATTACTTGGTGACCAACAATCGCAAGCTGCTCGAACATGCCGATCTTGCAGCAAAGACCCCGCGCCAAATGATGCCGATTCTAGCTTTGGCCGAACGTGGTGGCGCGGCTATCGGTTAGCGCGAACTGTTTGCGTGGCCTTCGGAACGTCGGCGCTCAGAAGGCCACGCATCCTTTAACTACAAAAGCGCTGCCTTGATGACGGGAGCTTCGACGAGCTTCTCGGCGGCCTTTTCGTCGGAATCGTTTAGTGCTGCTAGACTGCGGTAGACCCACTCGTTGACCTGGGTGTTCTTGACGCCTGCGGTCTGCATAAGGGCGCCTACCTCGCGGATTGTTGCGAGCAGATCGGCTTTGGGACCTGCGAGCTCGACCTCGATGCCGTGGTAGGCGGCCACGCCGCGGTTCTCGCTCACGTGGTCGATAAAGCCCGCGACGGTCTCAAACTGCTGGGCGAGAGCTGCATCATCGTCAGCGTCCAGCGCAACAAGGGCGTTCGATACCGTGAGGGCGGGATGTCCACAGGGGACAAAGCCTTCGATGACATCCATGGCTTCGGTAATGGTTGAGCCCAGGCCTGCGAGGGCATTGATGAGTTGCTGCTTGGTATCCATAACGGTCCTTTCGACGGGTCAATTTTGCTTGGCGAAAATATACGTGACGTGTTCAGTGGCAAAAATGCGAAGTATGGCGCACATTAGGGTCTTCACAGCTCGTGCATAGAGCAGGTGTCTGCCTTTAGAACGTGGTAAGATAGCTATCCACGAGCGGGGTTTACCCCGCGTGTTCCTTGAAAAGTCGACGGTTATCGGGTGTTTGCAGGCCCGATACCATCCAGACTTTCCCAACATTCGGGGGCGACTGGTTTCGACACGATAGCTCTGAGAGAGGAAGCAAGCCGAGGTCTCCTCGCCTCGTTAAACAGGGGTACCGTCAAATTGAATTGACAACAACTCTTCTTTTGAGCCTATGGCTCTCGCTGCTTAGTTTATAGCGGCGCGTCAACCCGGTGATTTCCCCGACACCGGCGCGACGTCATGTTAGGGGAATGCTCCCGCGCACGTAATCGGTATGGCGCGGGCTAAGACCGAACCGGTTGGGATGCCGCGAGCGTGTCGCTGCGCGCAAAGCGTCCGAGACTAAACCAGCGACTGAGCTTGGAGATGCCAATCAGGGGGCTTTCGTGGACCGGAGTTCGATTCTCCGCGCCTCCACCAATAGTTACAGGCAGGTAGAGAAGTGTTTCTACCTGCTTTTTTTATTACATATAGATACCGCGGAGAATCGAACTCTATGCAGGGCGCGGGCGTAAAGAAAACGCGTAAGCGTTTTTAGCCCGCGGGCGAGGACGCCGGCAGGCGGCCGAAGCCGGTGCGGATTTGCGAAGCAAATACGCGGATTCTCCGCGCAAAGCCTCGACCCTATATAGATGCGATGCCGATCGGATGACAGCCGGCAACGCCCTGCGCCAGCGTCATCCCCGCACCGCGGAGAATCGAACTCTATGCAGGGCGCGGGCGTGAAGAAAACGCGTAAGCGTTTTTAGCCCGCGGGCGAGGACGCCGGCAGGCGGCCGAAGCCGGTGCGGATTTGCGAAGCAAATACGCGGATTCTCCGCGCAAAGCCTCTACAAGGTGGAGTAGTCAATTTGGGACGGGGCTATTTTAGCTACCCCTATAAGCCAGTCGATATTAGTTCCGACCCCCAATAATTCGTCGACAGTCAAAGGGCAGCTAAAATAGCCCCGTCCCAAATTGACTACTCACGTTGACGCCTCAAGCGGAAGTTGCATCCCAGAATCTACGGGGACTGCGGACGATTTCTTGGACCGTTACGTGGCCCTTCCCAGCGCGGCGCGGAACTCGGCCGGCGTGCGGCCGCCGAGCGCATCGCTGCGCCTCTCCGTATTGTATCGG
>NZ_JBQKGN010000026.1:0-22925 GCF_052118785.1 Collinsella sp. LCP21S3_A9
TTCTCCCAGACGAACTTGTACTTGAGGCCGTCGGTGTCGCCGGAGACCCTGGCCTGGAGCCTGAGCGGCTTGCCGGAGCGCGCCTCGCCGGAGACGTCGAGGCCGTCGACGGACCAATTGACTACTTTATATTTAGAAGTGCTCGATATATAACCATTGGAGTCGACAACATCGGCATAAATTTCGTATTCACCCGCTTGCGGCAAAGTCCAAGTAACAGACGGGCTGGTCAAATCTTGACCAATTACACCCCAATTTGAGCTGTTCCAATCGGCTCCAACTTTATGCCAAACAAATTTGTACTTAAGACCATCGGTCTTACCGGTAACATTCACGCCAATCTTAATGGAAGATCCAGCACGCCCTAATTCTTCAGAGAATGTAATTCCATCAATGGAATAAGGGTGCGGAAACTGCGCAATAATAGCAGCGGCATCAGCCTCGCCAAGACGACGACAGCCGTCATCGGAAAAGTAATTAGCGACATCGCCGGAATTCGAAATAAAGCCATGCTCAATTAAAATGCCAGGGATCCCCTGTTCGCGGGCGCATCGGATTACCGCAAACTCATCTCCCACTTGCATCTGTACAACGCGGCGGTACGTAAGACCCATAGCAGCAAGGTTATTCATAACCTTATTGGCAAGCTCAACAGAAACCTGCGTATAGTCTGATCCATTTGCGGTGGGAGCGTAAACCTCAGCGCCATGAGCGGCGGAAGGACCGGAATTGATATGAAAGCTCACGAATGCTTGCGCGCCCTGATCAATGCAGCGCTGGACGCGATACAGAAAATCATTACCGGAATAATTGCCGTATTGTTCACGAGCAAGAACGACCTTAAAGCCATATGCCTCAAGCTTATTCTTGCATGCCGTCACTATCTTCCAGGTAAGATCGGCCTCGCTTTTGCCATTGCCCTGTGCACCGGGGTCAGATCCACCGTGACCAGCATCGAGAGCAATTACGCTAACGTTGCGAGCAGAGCGAGCGGCATAAGTAGAAACACCATCCGGAGAATCGGCGCACTCCAACGCCTGCTGAATAGACTGTGCCTCAACAGCATTTCCGTCCCCATCTGCATAATAAACAGATGTGCCCTCGGAGTTCATAGAGCTATCTACGACGGTGAATGAATAATCTCGATCAGAGAGATCGATTTTATGCTCAGTCCCATCTCCCTCTAGATAATACGAAATCGATGTGAGGAAATAAGTATTAGCTTCGAGTTTTGCGCCAAAGGTAAAGGCGGCAGAATTATCAGCCATAGAAGACGCGTCGACAGAGCCCTTTACGCCGTTGGCACTCGCATAGCCAAGCGTAGCAGAGGAAAGAACTTCGCCGTCATTAGGGGTTGCAAAAGCAATGACCTGATCAGCTCCAGAGGGAAGGCTTGGGTAGGCCAGGTAAACGTATTGGAAGGTCGACTCGACCGAATCGACCTGTTGATCGGTCTTGACATCGCTTTCAGTTGCGCCTTGGATCAACGAGTCGATAGCCTCAACATCCCCTTCAACCGGTGATTGGTCGACGGTAGCCTCGCTGCCTTCAACATCGTCACCGAGTGCAGCCACTCCGTCATCGCCTGCAGAAGCCACATTCGTCATAGCTTCAGTGGGCTGTGCCTCGTTCAACCCGAAAGCAGCAAGTACAGGACTCATCAATGACGAAAATGTCAGAAGAGCAGCCAAAGAAAAAGAAGTTGCAACACGTAAAACCTTTTTCATATTGAATCCCCAGTCAAAATGAATATCCATGTTGCGATATTATCCATCAACTATCTCTTCTTTTGAACAATTGTCATAGAAAGGAATTCTGTTGAATCAAGATGGCACGAACGGATAGTCCCGGCTCGTTTGGTCACCTGCTAAATAAGCAACCCTTACCGTTGCCTTCACCCAAACGCAACTAAAACCGTTGCAAACGCAATTAGGTATAATTCTTCCAAATCGCCTAGAGAAAGTGTTTGAATGCTGACCGTAATCGTGCCTACTTACAATGCCGAGCCGTATCTTTCTCAGGCTATAGGCAGCCTATTAAACGAAAAGAATATCGAGCTGGAAATCCTCGCCATCAACGACGGATCCACCGACAACTCGCTCGCCATTATGCAAGATTTCGCTGCGCGCGACTCGCGCGTTCGAGTGATCGATAAGGCAAACCAGGGTTACGGCGCAACCTGCAATCTGGGCATTCGCGAGGCAAAGGGCGACTGGATTGCCATCCTCGAACCCGATGACTGGATCGAGCCCGGAATGTACTCCGACATGCTTGCCTTTGCCAAGCGCGAATTTGGCGATCCGAACAAGCTCGATATTATTGAGACCCCGTATTGGATCATTCGCAACCCCGATACCCCCCAAGAGGTCAAGCTACATTGCGCATATCGCGGTCGCATTAAACCGCCTCGGCAACCGTTCACCATTCACGACGCTCCACACCTGCTGGCCCACCATCCGTCCATTTGGTCGGCAATCTATCGTCGCAATTTCCTGATGCAAAACAATGTCTGGTTTAAGGAAATCCCCGGCGCAGGCTGGGCCGACAATCCATTCCTTGTCGAAACGCTCTGCCAGGCAAAGGCGATCGCTTACTGGCCCAAGCCGTATTACTGCTATCGCGAGGAAACACCCGAAAAGGCGGCCGCTCTGGCCAAGCGTGACCCCTTGATGCCGTTTAATCGCTGGAATGACATGGTCGATGTTCTTGAGCGGCTCAACGTCACCGACCCTGCCGTTTGGACACCGCAAATCACACGCGGCTTCACTTATATGGGCATCATGATCGAGCACACCGGAATTGAGGGGCACCCCGAAATCGAGCGGGCGATCCACAAGATGTTCGAGCGCATGCCACAAGAGCTGGTATTTGCCAATCCTCGCGTTACGCCCGCGGCCAAAAAGCTCTATTCCGAGTATATGGGCATCGCCAATCCAAAAATCAGCTACTGCGCATACGCCAAGGACCTCGTGGGCGAGGGCTTGTATAACGTATGGAACAAGGGGCCCAAGCAAACTCTAAAAATGATCACATCGCACTTTAGCTCATACAACGCACGCGCTGGAAAATAATCTGATGGGCAGCAAAGCAAGCAGAAATACCTCCATCGAAGCGCTGCGCTTAATCGCGGTTGCTGGCATCGCGATATTCCACACGTTTCAGTGGACCTTTCAAGCCGTCTGCGCCGGTCTACCGGAATATGCGCCGCTCGCCGTCTTTCCCTATTCGGGGTTGCTAGGGTTCATTAATCTACTGGGCTGTTGGGCCAACGAGGTCTTCTTTATGATCTCGGGATACTTCCTTATTCCCTCGGCGGTACGCGCCCTCCAAAACGGTTCATCCGCGCAGGGTCTCACGCTTAAATCGCTTGATCGCCTCAAAAAGATCGTCTTGCCCACGCTCTTTTATTGCGCCACCTGCCTGTTTGTTTCGATGTACGTCTATCCCCTACCAGAAATCTCGCTGCATGAGATTGGGTGGCTCACGTTGGGCATCGAGTTTATCTGGGTCTACGCCGTCTCCGTATTGCTTGTCCCAGTGATTGCGCTGATACGACAGCGAATCGGCAGCAAAAGAGTCCCGTTTGACGTAGCGCTTCTTGTGCTCGCAACATTTGGAATCAACTGCTACATCGCGGCGACGGCAAACGAAGCGGCCGGTATCATTTTGTGGCGCAAACTCATGAGCGCCGTTACCTACCTGGTCGCGTTTATTGCAGCTGGAGAAATGCGCTTTGTCCTCGAATGCCACGGCAACGCATCCGGTGCTCAAAAATCCAAGATCGTACTCATCGGACTCGTTGCCGCCACCATCGCGCTCGAGCTTCTGCTATCGGCAAATAGCCAGTACGACGCGCTCTGGAAGCTCTCCTTCAAGTCCACTTCCGTCATATCCTTTATCTTGGCCGCCGCATCCGTTGCCGCCGCAGCGCTCCATCAGCCGCGCCACGAAACCTCAGCCGCAGATAAGACAATCGTGTCTCTCGCCGCAGGAACACTCGCTTTCTACGCCGTACAATCGTTTACCTGCAATGTCTGGCGCCCCATCTTCGACAAGGCAATCTACACCATGGCGACAGGCATCCAAACGGGAGAGCCCCGTCCAGCCGCCGCCATTTTGCTCGGAATCCTTATGAGCCTTTGCCTCGCGCTTGCCCTGCTCCTCATGGATATCGTACGCAGGGCCGTAGTCGAGTCCATCAAGGCCCGTATGAACGGCTAAGCGACCTTCTGACTCCTCAGACCACGAAGCGCGCTTACACCCGAAACAAATAAAATCGCAAAGACAATCGCCCAATTCTTGCAGCCAAATACCGGAATATGAACGATCGCATGGTCATGCATAACAACGAAATAACCCAGAACAACAACCAGAGGCAGTGCCATGAGCAGCGCCTGGATCAACACCTTTCGACGACGACCGCCTTGCGCGCCGCCCCGTATCGAGCAAACGAGCACGGCAACCCAAATCGCCAATACGGCAGCAAACGAAACAAGACAAACGACGTTCGAGATCGTCGCATAACCAGCTGTTGAGCAAATGGCAAACAGCTGCGGGCTCATGTAATAAAACGCCTTCAAAATCTGAGGCCAGTCAGCCTGGGGCAACAGTGACGAAGTCCCATGCGCAGACCAAAGGCCCATCTCGCCCAGAACGTTCGAAAAGACCTCGTCCCAGCCCAGCACAAATGCCGCGACAACCCATTTCATCGCCCAGGTAAACACAAACGAAAGCCCAAACCCAAAGAGCGCCTGCAGCATCGTGACGACGCAACGCTTGGGGCGCTCACCCTTGGGGAGCGCAATGAAGGCGAAAAAGCAATGCAGGGCGACAACTGCGGCAGGAATCGTTAAAAAGTCAAGAAACGAAAACACGGCGCCCGTCGCTATCGACCAAAGGACAAGGCGGCTTGTGAAAACCCGTGCGTTCGGGGCCGAGCCCAAACGAAGGCTCATGCAAGACATCATGATGAGCGCCACAAAGAACGAGATGCACAGCAGCAAATCACCGATAAAATTGAAAAACAGATTGGTCGAGAACAGCAGGATTGTAAGGAACCCCAACGTCAATGGCTTTGAAAATCGCTTCCGCAAGGCAACGTAAGCGCAAGCGGAGCCGGCAATCGCCAGAGCGGCCGCAGGCACCACGACAACGTCGATACCACCAATAAACAGGCAGACATTCGTAAGTAGCTGCCATCCATGCCAATACCGGTAGTACTGCTGATGCGTAATCCCGCCAGCTTTCGTAACGTCATCAATCTCGGTAACAGTCATCGTCTTAAACGGAGAACCTTGGTCCTTTTGCTGTGCGACTTCAATGATAAAGCGATTGTTATCAAAGCAAACAGGACCAGCTGCAACACGGTGGTCGTAGACATACATGTCAGACAACAGGCCAGAGGACTCCGAACCCTGCGCATGTGACTCGATAACGGGCCTCGGCAGGCAATTCGCCCCGGTATTGCTCAGGACAAATGCGACCTGAAAAACCAAAAACAGCAACATGACCTTGACGGGAAGGCTATCGGCAAAGGAAGCTAAACGAGTTTTATTCACAGGGCATCCAAACAGAAAGATCGCGTCCACAGGAATCGGCACCTACGTAATACCACAATGCGCGCTTGAAATCTCGCCACACGTCAACCAGGCTTGTAGCAAACGTTCTTGGTGATTAGCGGAACATTACCCGCGGGCGCCCGCCTACGCTTACAATAGTCGTGTCCCATGGGACACGTTGTTTATTCCGCAGGGCCGATATGCTGCCCACGCGAAAGGATATTCTCGTTCATGACTTCTACCCTCCCCGCTCCCATCGACAAGCTCGCCATCGTCGTCGTCACGTACAAACGCCAGGAACTTCTGGCCAACTTGTTCGACTCCATGACCGAGCTCACGGCCGCGCCGTGGCGTATCGTGATCGTCGACAACGAGAATTCGCGCGAGACCAAGGCCATGTGCGCGGCGTTTAACGAGCGCCTCGCCAACCTGTGGGGCATCGACGCCGATCAGCCCGACGCGCAGGGCGGCACCGACCGCGTCATCTACGCCCCGCAGCTCGAAAACGGCGGCGGTGCGGGCGGCTTCTCCGCCGGAACCAAGTGCGCCTACGATCTGGGCGCCCAGTGGTTTTGGGTGATGGACGACGACGTGCTCGTCATCCCGGAGGGCATCGAGCGCCTGGCCAAGTGGACCGACCGCTACGATGTCATCCAGGGTTCGCGCCTGGACTTTGACGGCGGCGCCTTCTTTTGGCAGTACCAGCTCATCCTTTCGCTTGGCATCCCCAACCCCATCGCTAAGTGGGACCTGGGCCCCGAGGGCTACCGCGCCATGAACCAGCTGTGCTTTGAGGGAGGCCTGTTCTCACGCCGTGTTGTCGACAAGATCGGCCTGCCCGACGCTCGTTTCTTTATCTACGGCGACGACGCCTGCTATGGCTATGTCGCCAGCCAACACTTCCCTGCCGTCGTAGTCGCCGATGTGGTGCTTAAGCGCGCCCGCGCCGTCTCCAACTGGGATATCGCCGGTAAGCGTCAGCTCAATTCCACCAGTGACACCAATCGCTACTACATCATGCGTAACCGCGGCTACTTGGCCCGCTACATGCAGATCTACGGTGATTACCACCCCATTTTGTTCCGTTTGGGCAATGTGGCGACCTTCTGCAAGGAGTTTATCCGCCTTGCCGCCGTCGACAAGTGCTTTAAGACCGGCATTCCGGCGCTGCGCCGTGGCATGAAGGATGCCCGCAAGATCGTACGCGACCCCAACTGGAAGCCCATGCCGCCCATGAAGGAAACCGAGTAAAGCCGGCCCTCCTATAACCTCTGACATGCGACGGCAACTCGTTGTCCATCAAAGCCAAACCCCCAGCGCATGCGGCCCACGGCAGGACGTGGCACGCGAATGTCGTCGAGACCGCTCCGCTCGATATCGAGCAATGCCTGTACCGACAGAAGCTCTAGGCCCAACGCATCGACATCGGGGTCGTACAGCATGCTGACCGAGATCAGCGGGCGGCTATCCAATATGCCAAGTGTATCCGCCGCATCAAGGGTATTGGCGGCCGGAAACACCTGGAAACCCCCAAACTCCGAACCGTGCGTTCGTTTTGTAACGGGGTCGGCATACCCAGGCAACCCAAAACAAAGACCCTGCAGTGCCAAACGAAAAGCCAGCAGCAAATCCGACTCGTCTCCATCGACGCCCAAGTCATTAATAATTACGCCCAAAGCTCGCCTAACTGCATGCTCGTCTCCGCGGGAAAGACCCTCTTGGAAATCGTCGATAGTCTCGGCACTCTCGGCAGCGCACTCGAACCATTCGATAATCACAAGACGCAGCGCATGCCGGAGCTCGTTATTGGGAAGGCGCAGGGCGCGGGGCAGATTGCCGTCCGCCTGGCGATCAGTCGCATCTGTCGTCAGGAGTCCACTCAAATACAAATCGGTCCAAATACCTTCCGCTGTCCCGGCATCAGGCTTCACGGCGTCCAAGCACAGCGGCGCCTCAACACAGCCATACGGATTAAGCAAATCAAACATTGCCGCAAGCCATCTTAAATCCCAAGCGCACACAGTCTCGTTCAGACAATCGGCATAGCAACATACATCAAAGCGCGTTGGCGGCAGGCAGCCCCGAGCCAAGAACTCAACCACACGCGTCGGGTTCGAACAATAGAACCCGCCAAACCGGTAGCCTTCGAACCATTCACGCGCGCCATCCAGTCTGTCGCTCTGGCCAGTGTAATCTAGCAGTGCCCTGTTTTCGGCATCCGAAAAACCAAACCGGCGATCGCACCAGCTCGACAAGGGCGAAGCCAAACAATACGGGCAGTTGCGATGCGCAAATGCCGCCTGTGCGGGGCCGGGTCGCTCCCCCATCAAGCAAACCAGCCGCAAAGAATCGATTGAGGAGACAATGCCCTCAAAGAGCAGGCGGTCAAGCAACTCGACAAAGCACGAGCCATAGGCGCCCTTCGCCTGCATATGATTCGTAAACGCCGCGTCATACCCATCAACCAGCAGCACAACCTGTTCATCACATGCCATACGGAGGAGCTCGATTAACACCCCAAGAGCCGAATCGATTTCATCAGAACCGGCAACACCGCGCGCTACGCGCTCGATATGGCGCACGTCACCGCGCGCTAAATCGGGAACGTCCAGCAGCGGCAACAGACGAGCGCACTCACGAGCGACGACATCGCGCATGGCGGCCTCGGCATCGGCGCCTCGATAGGAGGAAGTAGAAAAATCCAAAGCAATGACCGGATAGCGTGCATACTCATCACGATAGATGCCATCTTCTGCGTCCCATATTTTGCTACCGATGAACAGATTCACGCTCGACGAGCCGGGCACAGGACGCTCCAGATAACATTTGAGCATGGAGAGGTTCATGCTCTTGCCAAAACCATGAGGCCGACAACAGAGCGCCACAGTCGATTCGCAATCTAAGATATCGGCAATAAACATGGTCTTATCAACTAAAACACAATGATCGGCGGCGTCGGCAAAATCATGAATATCAATCGGCAGAACAGCATTTCCGCCGGGATTGAGCAACTTCACGCCAAAGGTGTTATCAATATCATACATTGCCTGTTCAGACACCGTTTTATCTCCCCTTTTAGAATAACGATGCCATTTTAGCGACCATCTTGATAACATTTTTATTGTTCAACAAATGATTCGGGTAACGGTAGAAATGACTCCATAAGGGGGGCATAACAAAACGATTCGCAACAAATAGGGGTCCGGTGCGATAGCACCGGGCCCCTATTTGAATCGCTAAGGCAAAACGCTCGCTGAGAGCCTACTTTTGGGCGTCTTTCTCCGCAGCGTCTTTGTTTTGCTGATCAAGTTTATGCTTACCGCTCACAATAGACGTAGCGCCCAATGTGGCCAAGCTCGCGCTGGCAAGGCTCGCCATCAAAATCAAGTCACCCGTCTTGGGCATGCTGCCCTTAGAGGACTCAGTCGTCGTGGCTGAGGAAGTCGCAACCTTGGTTTTACCTTGGTTCTGGTCGGCGCCATCATCAACCAGGCCCTTGGACCCATTGTCGTCCGCGTGCTTGCCATCCTTACCAAGGCGGGGATCCTTCGATTCCGCACCGTCGACTTCCGTGCCCCTGTCGGAATCGGACTCCTTAGAACCCTCGTCCTTCGAATCGCCCTTAGCATCCTCGGTCTTTTCCGTAGCGCCCTGGTCGGAGCCATCCTTCTTGGAAGACGAGCTGCTGTTGATGCCAGACATCAGCGAGGAGCCAAACATGGAGCCAAGCTGTTCGCTCGCAGAGGGTTTGTCATTCGTCGACGAGTCGCTCGAACCGGCAGTCGATCCACTGGCGGAAGAACCAGACCCTGCCGCAGCATCTGCGGAATTCGAAGGCGAGGCAGACCCCGCGCTGCCGGCCGAAGCGACATCGCCATTTCCGTCGCTTGCTCCGGCATCGTTCGAAGGAGCATCGACGGTATCCTCGTCAGCACCATTGGTATCGGCACTAGACCCAGAGGGAGCAACGGGAGCGGCGGGCGCCTGGCTGGGTGCCGGAGTCACGGGCTCGGGCTCAGGCTCGGGCTCAGGCTCGGGCTCAGGCTCGGGCTCAGGCTCGACCGGCGGCGTCGCCGCGGCCTCGTCCTCGGTAATATAGACCAGGCAATCCTTAAGCTCGTTCTTGTAACGGTTCTTCCAGCCCTCGTGATATTGCGGCTGGCTCGAGTACTTACGGGCAACGTTATTGACCACGCTGCTGGAAAGCGCCGTCACAAATTCACGGTCGGTCATATCGTTTGTAAGATTTGCCCAGCGGAAAAAGTCCTGGCAGCCATAGGTGCCGCACATGTTGGTGATGCTCCACACCATACCCTTGACGCAATCGGCGCGGCCAGAGATATCAATACCAAGCGCGCTCTTGAGCCAGGCCTCGGTCACCGCGTAATAGGAGTTGTATGCATATGAATCTTGCAGCGCCGAGAACTCAGCCGGATCGGCGTTATAGGCGCCCTGGAAGGCCTCCTGTGCAATGCGGCCCAGCTCCGTCAGCTGACCGTTCGAATACATGGGGTTGCTTGCGTTGGAGATATCGCTCCCGCGGTCAATTGCAGACTTAAGCATGCCGTACTTGGCAGGATTGTAGTTATAGACCTGCTTCATAAACGGGACGAGCGACCAGCGTCGGTCGAACTGGTAGTAACCGAGCGCGTTGTAACCATCGCCGTACGAAAAGCCCTGGTTATAGTTGCCGTGGCTCTCATACTTGGTAAAGTACTTCATCTCGCTGGTCACATTGACAAACGAGACACCTTGGACCGACCTCAGCACGCCCGAGAAAGACTGCTGGGTATAAAGGCCCTTATCGATATCGGTGGCATCCGAGGCAACGCCCGGCGTGGGCTCATCCGCAGCAGCGGGCGCGGGCGCGGCAACGGCGCCAAACGAAAGAGCCAGCGTCAATCCGGCAACAATCGCAGAATGCTTGGGCTGCATAAGATCCTCCTTGCATTGGTGTAGTTAAAGTGCAGTTTGCAAAGATAGATTTAAGTATCGCAGCAAGACCGATGTCGTACAACAGCAACTCGACAAACGGTAACGCCCTCCGCGAAATCTTAAGGAATTGCGCTCGAGTTACAGCTTGATATCGAAGTTAATCTCGGGCACGGCCGCCAAGTCGGCCAATGTCACGCCGTCGACGTACTTTTCAATCACGTCGTCCAGACCGCGCCAGAACTTCACAGTAGAGCACAGATCGCTGCGAGTGCAGTTGTTATCGATGCCATCGCATGCGACGGGCGCCGTGCTGCCCTCGACGGCGCGCAGTATATCGCCGGCTCGCACCTCGGCCGGGTCCACGGCCATCATGTAGCCGCCGCCCTTGCCGCGCACACTCTTGAGCAGGCCCGCCTTCATAAGCGGACGGACCAGCTGCTCCAAATACTTTTGCGAAATATGCTCACGGTCGGCAATCTCGCGCAGGGCGATTTTGCCCTCGGCGTCACCGAGCGCCGCGATATAAATCATCAAACGGAGGGCATAGCGGCCCTTAGAAGAAATGAGCATACCTACCCTCCCGGTGCGCTTGAGAAAAAATCATCAGCAGAGTTTGCCCCCGATGCCAAGCGTGTGGGACAGACGATCCCGACTATTATGTCCCACATCTGAAAAGTCGAGTGGATTAGTCGGGTTTTCCCTTGACTAACGCCGAACCCATAGTAACTTTATTCCGAGAAGATTCCTAGGGTTTAGTACACCTATGAGTACACCATAAACAGAGAGGGACAGCATGAGCGCAAATCCGCTGCTTTCCATCGAAGGTCTGACCGCCTCCGTGGACGAGAAGACCATCCTCCACAACGTCAGCCTCAACGTCGCCGCCGGCGAGACCCATGTGCTGATGGGACCCAACGGCGCCGGCAAGTCCACCCTCGGCCACTTGGTCATGGGCGATCCCGTCTATACCGTGCAGAACGGGCGCATCGTCTTTGACGGCCAGGACATCACCGAGCTCACCACCGACAAGCGTTCGCGCGCCGGCCTGTTCCTGAGCTTCCAGGCTCCGGTCGAGATCCCGGGCGTGCCGCTGTCGAGCTTTTTGCGCGCCAGCATCGCCGGCCGCCCCGGCCTGGAGATGAAGGGCAAGGAATTCCGCCGTCGCGTCAAGGAGCTCGCGGCCGAGCTCAACATGGACACCGCTTACCTCAACCGCGAGCTGGGCGTAGGCTTCTCGGGCGGCGAGAAAAAGAAGGTCGAGATGCTCCAGCTTCTGCTGCTGCAGCCCAAACTCGCCATCCTGGACGAGACCGACTCCGGCCTGGACGTCGACGCCCTGTCCACCGTCAGCCACGGCATGGACGCCTACCGCAAGAGCTGCAACGGTTCCATGCTCATCATCACGCACAACACGCGCATCCTGGAGCACCTGGATGTCGACCGCGTCCACGTTATGGTCAAGGGCCACATCGTGCGCGAGGACGACGCCTCGCTGATCCCTTGGATCGACAAGAACGGCTTTGAGGCCTTCGAGCGCGAGGCCGCCGAGCAGCGCGCCCAGGCCGAGGCCGTCGCTGCCGAGCAGCAGGCGTAAAGGGGCGACGCAATGACCAAGAACCGCACCGAGGTCGCGGACATCGACCGCAGCCTCTACGACTTCACCTATGGCGAGGAGGGATTCGAGCGCCTCGACGCCGGCATCACGCCCGACATCGTGCGCGAGATCAGCACCAAGAAGGACGAGCCGCAGTGGATGCTCGACCTGCGCTTAAAATCCCTCGAGATCTTCAACCGTTTTCCCGACCCGACGTGGGGCCCCTCCATCGAGGGCCTGGACATGGACAACATCGTCACCTACGTCAAGCCCAACACCGACCAAAAGCACGACTGGGAGTCGGTGCCCGACGACATCAAGAACACCTTTGAGCGCCTGGGCATCCCCGAGGCCGAGCGCAGCTACCTGGCGGGCGTCGGCGCGCAGTACGACTCCGAGCTCGTCTACCACAACATGCAGGACACGGCGTCCAAGATGGGCATCGTCTACTCCGGCATCGAGGAGGCCCTGCACGACCCGCAGTGGGAGCCGCTCATCCACGAGAAGTTTATGACGCTCATCCCGCCCACCGACCACAAGTTTGCGGCCCTGCATGGCGCCGTATGGTCGGGCGGCTCGTTTGTCTACGTGCCCAAGGGCACCAAGCTCGATTTTCCGCTGCAGAGCTACTTCCGCCTCAACGCCAAGGGCGCCGGCCAGTTTGAGCACACGCTCATCATCGTCGAGGACGATGCCGACCTGCACTTCATTGAAGGTTGCTCCGCGCCCAAGTACAACGTGGCCAACCTCCACGCCGGCGCTGTGGAGCTCTTTGTGGGCAAGCGTGCACACCTGCGCTACTCGACCATCGAGAACTGGTCCAAGAACATGTACAATCTCAACACCAAGCGTGCGCGCGTGGACGAGGACGGCGACATCGAGTGGATCAGCGGCTCCTTCGGCAGCCACGTGGGCTACCTCTACCCCATGAGTGTGCTCAACGGCCGCCGCGCTCGCTCGAGCTTTACCGGCATCACCTTTGCCGGCGCCGGCCAGAACCTCGATACCGGCTGCAAAGTCGTGCTCAACGCGCCCGATACCTCGGCAACCGTCGAGACCAAGGGCATCTCCAAGAGCGGTGGTATCCAGACTTTCCGCAGCTCCATCGTGGCCACTCCCAAGGCCGAGGGCTCCAAGGCAACCGTGAGCTGCCAGTCGCTGATGCTCGACGACCAAAGCCGCTCCGATACCATCCCCGCCATGGACATCCGCGCCAAGAATGTCGACATCGGCCACGAGGCCACTATCGGCCGCATCGGCGACGACAAGGTGTTCTACCTGATGAGCCGCGGCATCTCGGAGGAAGAGGCCCGCACCATGATCGTCAACGGCTTTGCCAACCCGGTCTCCAAAGAGCTGCCGCTGGAGTACGCCGTCGAGATGAACAACCTGATCAAGCTCGAGATGGAAGGAGCGATCGGATAATGAAACAGACCACCAACACGCCGAACGCATTTACGTCATCCGAGCTTCTGCAGTGCGACGTATCGGGAGCGACGAGCCCGACGACGCGTACTAAAGGTACGCGAGGAGGGTCGGAGCCCCGAGACGGCGTGCTGCAGGAGATCGGGGGCGTCAATGCGATGCCGGCCGCCACTTGGGGTTGGCTCAAGATGAACCAGACTAAGCTCGAGCTTTCGGACGAGCTTGCCGCCGCTCCCGCCGAGGCCATTGAGGTCGAAGGCCTGGACGAGCAGATCCATGGCGCGGCCGAAGCCTTCGATACCGCCATGGAGGCCATGGCCGAGCGCTTCCCCGAGCGACGCACCTCAGCCCCCGGCGACGCCGCCGACCGCGCCCGCATCACACCCGAGACCGAGCTCGACGTGCCCGCCACTTCCGTCTACCAGGCCGGCGCCATCAAGCTCGAGGAGGAACTCTCCCCCGCCGAGGCCTTCGAGACCGGCATGGGCGAGGCCGCCTACGCCTATCTGGCCGACCATGCCACCAAGCACATCGTTATCGATGTGCCCGCCTACGGCCGTGCCACGGTCACCGTACGCGTGAGAGGCGTCGACGCCGCGGCTGCGATTGCCGCCATCGATGTCGTCGCCCGCCCGCAGGCAACGCTCAACCTGCAGATCGCCCTGGACTCCCCCGTTACCGGCGAGGGCGTCGTGGGCTCCGTGCTGCGTGTGTGCGCTCACGAGTACGCCACCGTCAACGTTGCCTGTACGCAGACGCTCGACGACAGCTGGATCGCGCTCGACGACACCGGCCTGTTCCTGGACGAGGGCGCGCGCGTCAACGTGCAGCACACCGTACTGGGTGCTGGCGCCAGCGCCACCGGCCTTGCCGGCGACCTGCTGGGCGATACCGCCAAGGTGACCATCGATACCGATTACCTGGGCGCCCGCCAGCAGGTGCGCGACTTTAACTACGAGCTGCGCCACCGCGGCCGCAAGACCGAGTGCGAAATCGATGCCAACGGCGTGCTGACCGGCACGTCCAAGAAGGTCTACCGCGGCACCATCGACCTCGTGCACGGCTGCAAGGGTGCTGTCGGCACCGAGCGCGAGACGGTGCTCTTGGCCAACAAGGGCGTCGACAACAAGACCGTTCCCGTCATCCTCTGCGACGAGGACGACGTCGCCGGCAACCATGGCGCCACCATCGGCCACGTCCGCGACGAGCAGCTGTTCTACCTCGCCTGCCGCGGCCTTGACCAAAATGCCGCCGAGGACCTGTTCATCCGTGCCAAGCTGGAGGACGCCGCACTTTCCGCCGCCGACGAGCGCATCCGCGCCGCCGTCGTCCGCTTGGGCAATAACCTGATCGATAACTTTGAGGAGGAGCTCGCATGATTGACACCGAGCACGTTAAATGCGATACCTGTACTGCCCCCGAGCCCATGGAATTCGACGCCAGCGACGAGGCCTCGCGCGGCTGGCCTACCGTCGACATCGAGACCAACCCCTACAAGGCGCAGTTCCCGCTGTTCCAACAGCACCCCGAGATCGCCTTCCTCGATAGTGCCGCCACCGCGCAGCGCCCCGCCTGTGTGCTCGACGCCGAGCGCGATTTCTACCAGCGCATGAACGCCAACCCCCTGCGCGGCCTGTACTCGCTGTCCGTCGAGGCCACCGAGGCCATCGCGAAGGTGCGCCAGCAGATCGCCGACCTCATCGGCGCCTCCCAGGCTAATGAGATCGTCTTCACCCGCAACACGAGCGAGTCGCTCAACCTGGTCGCCAAGAGCTTTGCGCCCACGGTGCTCGAGCCCGGTGACGAGGTCGTCATCACCATCATGGAGCACCACTCCAACCTGATTCCGTGGCAGCAGGTCTGCCGCGAGACCGGCGCCAAGCTCGTCTACCTCTACCCCACCAAGACCGGTCAGCTCACGACTGAGGAGGTTCTATCCAAGGTGGGCCCCAAGACCAAGATTCTGGCCGTGGGTCAGATCTCTAACGTGCTGGGCGTCGAGAACCCGGTCAAGAATCTCGGCAAGCTCGTGCACAAGTACGGCGGCTATCTGGTCGTCGACGGCGCGCAGTCGCTGCCGCACATGCCGGTCAACGTGGCCGATCTGGGCGCCGACTTCTTTGCCTTTAGCGCGCACAAGGCCATGGGCCCCATGGGCATCGGCGTGCTGTGGGGCAAGATGGATCTGCTCAACGCCATGCCGCCCATGCTTACCGGTGGCGAGATGATCGATTCGGTCACCGAGCAGGACGCCGTCTGGACGCCCGTCCCCGAGAAGTTCGAGGCCGGTACGCAGGACGCCGCCGGTATCTTCGCCACGGGCGCGGCGCTTGATTACCTGGTCAACACGGTGGGCTACGAAAACATCCAGGCCCGTGAGCAGGCACTCGTCCACTACCTGATGGGCGAGCTCATGCAGCTCGACTTTGTCCAGATCATCGGCTCCATCTATTGGGACAACCACCACGGAGTCGTGAGCTTTAACGTCAAGGGCATCCACCCTCACGACGTCGCGAGCATCATGGACATGGACGGCGTCTGCATCCGTGCCGGTCACCACTGCGCGCAGCCGCTGCTCACCTGGCTGGGCGTCGAGAACCTTGCCTGCTGCCGCGCCAGCGTGGCCTTCTACAACGACAAGGCCGATATCGATAAGTTCATCGCCGGCCTGTATCACGTTTGGAGTACGTTCAATGGGTAATCTGTACACCTCCACCACGTTTATGGAGCACAACTCCCACCCCGACTACAAGTACGAGATGGATGCCCCCACGCACGAACACGACGGCATCAACCCCAGCTGCGGCGATGAGCTCACCCTGCAGCTGCGTGTCGAGAACGATGTAATCGAGGAGGCTTCCTTTACCGGGCACGGCTGCGCCATCAGCCAGGCCAGCGCCGACATCATGGCCGACCTCATCACGGGCGAAACGGTCGAGGAGGCTCGTCGTCTGGCAGAGCTTTTCCTCGCCATGATCCGTGGCGAGGAGCTCTCCGAGGAAGACTTGGAAGACCTAGACGAGGCCGCTCAGCTCCAGGACATCTCACACATGCCCGCCCGCGTCAAATGCGCCGAACTCGCCTGGCGCACCCTCGACGGCATGCTCGAGGGTCAGGCTAACCAGTAACGGATGCCCCGAATCCAAGGTTTTTGATTGCCGAGCCGCCCGATACGGGCGGCTCGGCTTTTTCATAACGAGCGCACGCGCAGCCACGCTTCCGGCGCCCAATCTGTCATTTATCGCACGGCCAACCGCAAGCACAAGCGTTTTTCACAGTACATAAGGCTTGCCACAGGGCCACGGGGCACGCCGAGCAAAGCGCCAGGCACCGTCCTACTAGGCTCCGGCTCGCCTCCTGCCTGCCGCAGACGGGTCCCATAGGGTGCGGCGTGCATTTTTGCGAGTATTCAGCACGCCAAGCTATGTGCATACAAATCACGAGCATAAATTAGCGCCTTCGGGCGCGTATATATTGCGTTTTAGAACAGGCATTACGGTCTACGGGGACGCAAACGCGTGCTTCGGGGCGTATTGGCAGACAAATAATTGTCTCGGGGCCCGCAAGTTGCAAGGTTATAGCAGTTCCGACAGCACTACGATGCTGAAAACTCCGCTTTTTGCACGGCGTGGACGGGGGTAGGCACGGGCAAAACCGGACTGAGCTATTGTTTTATGCAAGACGGCAATCATTCTATGCATATTTAGAAGTGTAGTTAACGTCCAAGCATTTAGAATGATGGTCCCAGTGGGCAGACAGCCCTATCCCAGGCTGTCATCAGTCCGCACCGCCGTTCGAGCACGGGCGCGCACAATACGAGAAGCGGTGCTTTTGCTTATCCCCGTATACCGCTCAATTTGGCGCACCGTAAAACCAGCATCGTGCAAGCCAAGAATAACGATATTGCGCTGCGCCGGCGGCGCCGCTTTAACCCTCTGGAGCGCAACCCCGAATCCCTTCGCCAACTCATCGGCAAAGACGCGCCGCTCCAACTCCATCTCTACCAAATCGCGCATCGCCGGATCGCCGCCGTCGGGCGTCGAAAGCGAATAGGCAATAAAGGCTTTGGCAGAACCAAAAAGCTCAAGCACGCAAGAAGGATCGGAAAATCCCCTCGTAGCATCTGCCTCGTCACCGTCGTAAACGCGCAGATGCTCCGCAAAGCTGCTCCAGGGATAACGCTCAATTAGGTTGATGCCCGCATCCTGCGGATCGGCGTGAACGGAGCGAACAGCCTCCATCACCTGCCGGTCGGTATCGAGCGAACAGCGCTCAAAACGTTCCCGGAACAGGCAGCCCGATCGCCCGGTACGCTTATTGAACCGACGAGCATACGTCAACAGCAGGCGTTGCATGGCTGCACTCATGTTGTCCTCATAATCCAGAAGTACCAGATCCACATGGTCGCCCATGAGGCACCACGCCACAATCGTTACCTGGGCATCGCGGCAGCAGTCGCGCATCAGCTCCAAAAACTCCCACCGGTCCTCGTCGCTCTCAAAGATCAGCTGACTGCCCATACCGCGGGCACAGACATGGTAAAAACCGGTGATCGTTTTCCAAACACGCTGCATGGCGCTCCCTTCGCCGGGACCTGCTTACCGTCCAATACATCACGATTGAAACGTGCCATCAAAACATTCACGCAAAATGGCACCCGTCGACGGTAAAAGGCGGCACACCGACGGCGAATGGCATCATAACCACAGGCTAGACACCGCAACAGGGGCAAGAACTAACCAATAACTTGACCAGAACTGACCCCCTAAAACGTATCGCATAACCGCAACCAAGCTTGTTAAATCGTTTCAATTGAAAGTTCCGCGCTTCTCGTTACGAAAACTGCGCCGTTCGCCGAATATTCCGTGCATTTCGCGGTATTATAGGGGCTGCATGTCATGTCCCTTTCGAAGGGTCGCCCGGCAATCACCAGCCACGACCTCCAGACGGGACGCCAATACGATAGAGAGGAGAGGCATGCAGTACTCACAGGAAGTGGAGAACATGTGCCCCGTTGCCAAGGGTGCATACCACGGCCCCGCACCCATCCCCGAGGAGGGCAAGTGGGTCCAGGCTAAGGAGATTTCCGACATCTCCGGTCTTACGCACGGTGTGGGTTGGTGCGCACCTCAGCAGGGCGCCTGCAAGCTCACGCTGAACGTCAAGGACGGCATCATCGAGGAGGCCCTCGTTGAGACCATCGGCTGCTCGGGCATGACCCACTCTGCTGCCATGGCTTCCGAGATCCTTCCCGGCAAGACCATCCTCGAGGCCCTCAACACCGACCTTGTCTGCGACGCCATCAACGTTGCTATGCGCGAGATCTTCCTGCAGATCGTTTACGGCCGCAGCCAGACCGCGTTCTCCGAGGGCGGCCTGCCCGTGGGCGCCTCCCTCGACGACCTCGGCAAGGGCCTTCGCTCTCAGGTCGGCACCATGTTCGGCACCAAGGCCAAGGGCGCTCGTTACCTCGAGCTCGCTCAGGGCTACGTCACCCGCATGGCTCTCAACGACAAGAACGAGATCATCGCGTTCGAGTTCCTGAACCTCGGTAAGTTCACCGACGCCGTCAAGGCCGGCAAGACCCCCGAGGAGGCCATCGCTGGCGCCATGGGCCACTATGGTCAGTGGGAGAACGCTGCCAAGTACATCGACCCGCGCACCGACGAGGAGACTCACTCCGTCGCCAGCGTGTTCCCGGTTCACGAGTAGAAAGGGAGGGAAATAACTATGACTGTTACGTTCGAAGGTTACGAGCGCCGCGCTGACAAGATCAACAAGTGCCTCGCCGACAACGGCATCGCCTCCCTCGAGGAAGCTCTGCAGATCTGCACCGACAAGGGCTTCAACCCGCGTGAGATCGTCAACAACACCCAGTCCATCGCCTTCCAGAACGCCGAGTGGGCCTACACCCTCGGTTGCGCTCTCGCTGTCAAGCGTGGCGCCAAGAACGCTTCTGAGGCTGCCGCCATCATCGGCGAGGGCATCCAGGCCTTCACCGTTCCCGGCTCCGTCGCCGAGGACCGCAAGGTCGGTCTGGGCCACGGCAACCTGGGCGCTATGCTGCTCTCCGACGACACCGAGTGCTTCGCCTTCCTGGCCGGCCACGAGTCCTTCGCTGCCGCTGAGGGCGCTATCGGCCTGGCTCTGAACGCCAACAAGGCTCGTAAGAAGCCGCTGCGCGTTATCCTCAACGGTCTGGGCAAGGACGCCGCCCAGATCATCGCCCGCATCAACGGCTTCACCTACGTGAAGACCCAGTTCGACTACTACACGGGCGAGCTCAAGGTCGTCGAGACCATCCCCTACTCCGATGGTCCCCGTGCTGCCGTTAACTGCTACGGCTCCGACGACGTCCGCGAGGGCGTTGCCATCATGTGGCACGAGAACGTCGACATCTCGATCACCGGTAACTCCACCAACCCCACGCGCTTCCAGCACCCCGTCGCTGGCACCTACAAGAAGGAGCGCATCGAGGCTGGCAAGAAGTACTTCTCCGTCGCTTCTGGTGGCGGCACTGGCCGTACCCTGCACCCGGACAACATGGGCGCCGGCCCTGCCTCTTACGGCATGACCGACACCATGGGCCGTATGCACTCCGACGCCCAGTTCGCCGGTTCTTCCTCCGTGCCTGCGCACGTCGATATGATGGGTCTCATCGGCATGGGCAACAACCCCATGGTCGGCGCCACTGTCGCCTGCGCTGTCGCCGTCGAGGAGGCCCTCAAGGCCTAATCGCGCCCGCGCGATGCTCATATAGTTGAGCTTCGGAGCCGCTATCCACCCGGGTAGCGGCTCTTTTTGTTTGCACTGCCGCAGGGTTGCTAATGCCGATATATCAGTTGGGACGAAATACGAGATGTGATGAGATGGAGCGTCAGAGCGTCCATAACGCCCATCTGCCATATTTGCCCTTTACCGATTTGCCGAGTCTTTTCGGCCTCATTGCCGATCACCCATGCGAAAATGCGCCGGACGAGAAAGGAATCCCATGGAATCGACTGATGTACTGGTAATAGGATCTGGCATTGCGGGCCTTTGTGCCGCCATAGAAGCGGCACGCGCGGGCGCGACCGTTGCCGTCGCAAGCGCCGGCAAGACCATGAGCGGATCGAGCTTCTTCCCGGGCACCTGGGGCCTTGGCCTTATTGGCCCCACCGACGCGGCCGACGAGCAGGACCTCATCGACACCGTCCAGACCGTCGGCGGCGGTGTCGCCGACCCTACGCTCGTCCAGACGTTCGTCCACGGCATTCCCCAGGCCATCCAATGGCTCGAGCAGAATCTAGGTGTTGAGCTCCAGCGTCCGCAAAGCGCCGAGAGCGCCCGGCAAAAGCAATTTATCCCCTGCTTTGACCATAAGACACGCAATTGGCGCGGCCTTACCCGCAAGCCCCTTGAGGACGCGTGTACGGCCCAGATCAAGTCTCTCGGCATTCGCCTGTTCCCCCGCCACGAGCTTATCGATCTTGTTGAGGACACGACCGGAAAGATTATCGGCACCGTACTCTACGATCGCGCAAACGAGCATCTCGTGCCTATGGCAGCCAAGGCCACCATCATCGCTGCGGGCGGCACGGGTGGCCTGTTCGAGCGAAGCCTCACTTCCGCCGACGTGCTCAGCTCCTCGCAGGCCATCGCGCTGGCACACGGCGCAACGCTCACTAATATAGAGTTCATGCAGATGATGCCGGGCTTCATCGAGCCCAAGCACAACCTTGTCTTTAACGAGAAGACCTGGCGCTACGTACATGTAGACCAGCCGGTCGATATTGCCGACGACAAGCTGGACGATCTGCTTGACCAGCGCTCCGGATATGGTCCTTTCACCTCACGCTTGGCCTCCCGCGCCATCGATCTTGCCATCGATCAAGCGGGTACCGAAGGTCTGGCGCTCCACTACGATTTCCCCCGCGAGGACGTCCCGGAGTTTGTGCAGACCTTTGCCACCTGGCTACAAGACGAGCACGGCATCGCGCCGACCGACGAGATGCGTGTGGCGATGTATGCCCACGCCGCCAATGGCGGCATCAAAATCGACAAGACCGCGTACACGGGCGTTGAGGGCCTCTATGCCTGCGGCGAGGCGACAGGCGGCATGCACGGGGCCGATCGCATTGGTGGCCTGTCAAGCGCCAACGGCATCGTGTTTGGGCGCATCGCGGGCGCCTCGGCAGCCCAAGCAGCACAGAATGCACCTGAGGTGGCCCCAAAGGCGGATGTCGCCCTCCCCCAGCATGGCATTACCACAACAGACGCCGAGCGCCTGACCCGCGGCCTTAAGCACACGATGAGCACCTACTGTATGATCAACAGAACCGAAGGGGGCCTATCCAAGGCACTTCACGAGCTTGAGGGCTTGAAGACGGAGGCAACGACCTTGAGCACGCAGAAAGCCCAGGACAGCGAAATCGCAGCCCTCGCCCGCCTGCAATCGCAGATTCAACTAGCACAGGAAATGGTCAAAGCCATGCGCAAACGGACCGAAAGCCTCGGATCGCACTATCGAGCGGACTAAACTGGACACTCATCTAAAGCAGAACACAACTAATCGATATCTATGGGCCCCGTGAGCTCGAGGTGGCACGGGGTCCATTCGTGTCCGCACGGCAGCGTATCCTTATTCTTAATACAGAGCAGGCAAAACCCGCACAGACAATAGACCAGCGGGGAGGAGATATGGACAGTCGTGATATCGAGAAGTAGCGTGTCAAACTTGATAGCTACGCCAATGTGGAAGACGGCGTTGAGTATTGGCTCGCACGCGATTTAATGGAACCCGTGGGGTACACTCGATGGGAGAACTTCGCCGAAGTTGCTAAGAGGGCAAAAGTCTCGTGCGAAACAAACAAAACTCCAGTTGATTCCCATTTTCGTGATACCACGAAAATGGGAACAGCCGGTGTCGCCGCTCGCGCGGTTAAAGACTACAAACTTACTCGATATGCATGCTATTTAATCGCACAGAACGGAGATTCAAACAAGCCAGAGATCGCGCTCGCCCAGGCATACTTTGCCGTGCAGACGCGCCGCCAAGAGCTCATAGAACAGCGCTTCGCAGAGATTCAGCGCTTGCAGGCGCGCCACTCGCTATCCGATTCAGAGAAACAGCTCTCGGGAATTGCGTTCAAACGCGGCGTGGACTCCAAAGGATTCGCGATCATCAAGTCGAAGGGCGATGAAGCGTTATTCGGCGGCAGAAGCACGGCGGAAATGAAGCAGCAGCTCGGCGTACCCAAGAGGGCAGGCTCGACTTGTAAAGCGTCTGTGCCCTTTCGGGTTCGACCCCATGCGAGGTCAACAAGACGATATGAGAAAGCCATTTGGGTCGCCTCCCCCGCGGCGCAGCTTCTTTTCGCGGGCTCGGGATGCCACAATGGGCTTTGAGTATCGGCCCGTGCGGTAGCCCTTAC
>NZ_JBQKGN010000027.1:0-19871 GCF_052118785.1 Collinsella sp. LCP21S3_A9
ACGGTGAGCCCGGCGCCGCGAAGCGCCCTGGCCCTCTCCACCATTCTCCTACTGTATGCCATGCGGACTCCGTTCCGGACCTCAACGGTCCAACTTTTTGTCCGCAGTCCCACGCTCAGAATGGGATGCATTTTCCGGATGGGTTGTTGGCGGAAAGTCCATCCCGGAATCGCCCCCCAGAACGGGACGTGCTTTCCGCCAGCCGCCCCGTCCTACTCAACTCCAAAACCCATACGCTCTCCATCTCAAAACTGGGTAGAAGAAGGCCAAAACGAAACAGTAGGAGGTCAACATGACGGCAGAAGATAAGGCAAAGAACGCCGGCAAGGTCGCGCTCGTTTTGGAGGGTGGCAGCTTCCGCGGGCAATTTACCGCGGGCGTGCTCGACGTCCTCATGGAGGCTGGCGTCGAGATTCCGGCTGTCTACGGTGTATCGGCCGGCGCCCTCAACGGCGTGAACTACAAGTCGCACCAGATCGGCCGTGCCAACCGCATCAACCTGACTTTCTGCAACGACAACCGCTTCATGGGCGCCGCATCGTTTGCGTCCACGGGCTCCATCGTGGGTTACGACTTCATCTTCAACGATGTCCAGGACCGCTTGGATCCCTTTGATAACGAGGCATTCGACGCGAGCCCCATCGAGATGTACGCCGTCGCGACGGACATGCTCTTTGGAACCGCTGCATACCTGCCGGTCAAAAGCGCCGTGCTCGACCTCGATGCCGTGCGCGCCTCGACGTCGCTGCCGCTGGTGACGCCGCCGGTCGAGATCGACGGGCACAAATACGTCGACGGCGGCGTAGCCGATTCGGTCCCCATCGAGCACGTGCTGGAGGAGGCCGGCTTCGATCGCGCGGTTGTCATTGTCACGCAGGACCGCTCGTACGAGAAAAAGCCCTACGAGTTTATGCCTGCCGCACGCGCCCGCTATGCCGACTACCCCTATCTGCTCGAGGCTATCGAGACGCGCCACGACCGCTATAACATCCAGCGCATGCATCTGTGGAAGTATGAGCGCGAGGGCCGCGCGCTGGTCGTTGCCCCG
This sequence comes from Collinsella sp. LCP21S3_A9, assembly GCF_052118785.1. Taxonomy (NCBI): domain Bacteria; kingdom Bacillati; phylum Actinomycetota; class Coriobacteriia; order Coriobacteriales; family Coriobacteriaceae; genus Collinsella; species Collinsella sp. LCP21S3_A9. Next base: position 1,049 of record NZ_JBQKGN010000027.1, read on the forward strand.
CAAAAGCCTGTCGAGGTCGGTCACGTCGAGCACGATCCGGCAAAGCTTCTCGACCTGTATATTCAGGGTCGTCAGGAGGCAAAGCGTCTGCTGAGTGATATCGAGGCATTTGTCGAGCGCTAGCGTCGCGACATCATTACCGATGGACGACATGTGCAGAAAGTCTGGTCAGAGCCAAAATACCTGTTGACTCGGGCGACGGGCGGGGTAATATGGACGGGTTACTTGCAGAGCCCCGTGAATCTCTGTAACAACACGTACTGTACATGGAGGAGTCTAAGTGATTTCGAAATCGACTCACTACGCCAAGCAGGGCGAGGTCCAGCGCAACTGGGTTCTCGTCGACGCCGATGGTGCTGTCCTGGGCCGTCTTGCCACCCAGATCGCAATGATCCTGCGCGGTAAGAACAAGCCCCAGTTCACGCCCAACAGCGACTGCGGCGACTTCGTTGTCGTCATCAACGCCGATAAGGTCCAGCTTACCGGTAACAAGGCCGACACGAAGACCTATTATCGCCACAGCGGCTACAACGGCGGCCTCAAGGCTGAGAGCTTCCACCAGGCTATGGAGAAGCACCCGGAGAAGGTCATCGAGCGCGCCGTTCGCGGCATGCTGCCCAAGACCACCCTCGGCCGTGCCCAGATGACCAAGCTTAAGGTCTACGCTGGTGCCGAGCATCCGCATGCTGCCCAGAACCCCACGAAGATTGAGCTGGAGGCTTAAAGATGGCTGAGAACACCGTTGTCTACCAGGGTACCGGCCGTCGTAAGAACGCCGTCGCCCGCGTCCGTCTCGTCCCCGGCACCGGCAAGGTGACCATCAACAAGCGTGACGCCGAGCAGTATTTCGGCCGTCATCAGCTCGTTGAGAACGCCCTTGCTCCCTTCAAGGTGACCGATACCGCCGGTCAGTTCGACGTTATCGCTCTGTGCGATGGCGGCGGCATCTCCGGTCAGTCCGGCGCTCTGCGCCTGGGCATCGCTCGCGCTCTTCTGAACGCTGGCGACTACCGTGCTGACCTCAAGAAGGCCGGTTTCCTTACGCGCGATGCTCGCGTGGTCGAGCGCAAGAAGTACGGCCTCAAGAAGGCCCGCCGCGCTCCCCAGTTCTCCAAGCGCTAAGGTTTTATCTCCTTACGAGATACAATGTACAAGCGGGGCCTGCCGATTGCTCGGCGGGTCCCGTTTTTCTTTTTCGACTAGGGTGGGCGAGTGCGTTTTGCCCACTTGGGAAGGAGCGATCCTATGCCCCAGAACATCTTTGGCACCGACGGCGTCCGTGGCGTCGCCAACGCCGACCTCTCGTGCGACCTCGCGTTTCGCCTTGGCCGTGCGGCGACCAAGTTCCTTGGTCCGGACATTTGCGTTGGCCGCGACACGCGTCTTTCGGGCACCATGCTCGAGAGTGCTCTGACCGCTGGCATTATGGCCGAGGGCGGTCGCCCGCACTGCTGCGGCGTTATCCCTACGCCGGCCGTGGCGCTGCTCACCGTCCAAAACGACCTCGACGGCGGCATCGTCATCTCCGCTTCGCACAATCCGCCGGAGTTTAACGGCATCAAGTTCTTTAGCCGCAAGGGCATGAAGCTTCCCGATGCCGTTGAAGAAGAGATCAGCGCCTGGGTCATGTCCGAGGAGGCCATGGCTGCCGACACGCTGCCTACCGGCGCCGGTGTGGGCCACATCATCAAGATGAAGGATGCTCGCAAGGCATACGTCGACCACGCTATCAGCACCCTCGACGGCCTTAGGCTCGACGGCCTGGTCGTTGCCGTTGACTGCGGTCACGGTGCTTCCTGCCAGACCACGCCTGCCGCGCTTCAGCGTCTGGGCGCCACGGTCCACGCCATCAATACCGACTACTGTGGCACCGACATCAATGTCGAGTGCGGCTCCACTCATCTTGAGCCCCTGCGCGAGCTCGTGCTGCGCACCCACGCCGACATCGGCCTGGCCCACGACGGTGACGCCGATCGCGTGCTGTTCGTGGACAGCGAGGGCAACGAGATCGATGGTGATTACATCCTGGCCATCTGCGGCTCTGACCTCGCCGCTCGCGGCAAGCTCGCCAACTCCGAGATCGTCTCGACCGTTATGTGCAACTTGGGCTTTTCCATCGCTATGAAGGAACAGGGCTTTGAGATGGTGCAGACCGCCGTGGGCGACCGCTACGTGCTGGAGCGCATGCTCGCGGACGGCGCCGTTATCGGCGGAGAGCAGTCCGGCCACATCATCTTCCTGGAGCACAACACCACCGGCGATGGCCTGGTGACGGCGCTGCAGCTGCTGGCCGTGCTCAAGCGCACTGGCCGCACCCTCACCGACCTTGCCGGCATCATGAAGAAGTACCCGCAGGTGCTCGTCAACGTGCATTCCGACAACAAGGCCGGTCTGGACGATTGCCAGCCCATTTGGGACGCTGTCGCTGCCGCCGAGAAGGAGCTTAACGGTCGCGGCCGCATTCTGGTGCGCCCGAGCGGTACCGAGCCGCTGGTTCGCGTGATGGCTGAGGCCGAGACGCACGAGCTGACTCAGCGCGTCGTTGACGACATCGTCGAGGTTGTCAAGCGCGAACTTCCCTAATGGTCAAAAACCAATGCCAAGTGGTAAACTAGGAAGCTGGTTTTGATCATTGGTATGTCCAAGGGGGAGCATGTTCACTAAAGTCCTAAGGTCTTTTGGTATGCGTGGTCGAGTCCTTACGCTGGATGCTCCCATCTCGGGCGATGTCATTCCGCTTTCCGAGGTTAACGACCAGACGTTTGCCACGGGCCTTTTGGGCCAAGGCGTTGCCATTCGGCCTACGGGCACGCGCGTGATTGCACCTGCGGATGCCAAGATCGAGGCGATTTTTCCAACGGGACACGCCGTTGCGCTCAACACGGTCGATGGCTTGGATGTTTTAATCCACGTTGGACTCGATACCGTTCAGCTCGAGGGCAAACACTTTACCGTGCATGCACAGGTGGGCGATATCGTCCATAAGGGCGATGTGCTTATCGAGTTTGAACGCGAGGCAATCGAGGCCGAGGGCTACGATGTGACGGTTCCCATTTTGGTGTGCAACTCTGTTGAGTTCTCGAGCATCAAGGGCTCCGTCGGCGAGCATGTCGAGGAGATGGATCAGCTCATCGTCGCTCGCGAGCGCTAACTCGTTCGCTTGCCCTTTGGCCTACAATTCAAACACGTTTACGGAGGGCGCCCTTGAAAGAGGGCGCCCTCCGTGGCAAGATGGAAAATGTCCGAGGCTAAAAGGCTTCGGGTCACCGTGGACGGGCAGGGGCCTCGACGCGGCTAGACACGAGATACATACATTACGCGACCTCGCCCTGGTGGCCGCAAACGTTGGTTGCGGCCGACGCAGGCCGCGGGCAAGTGCTTGTAAGGGGAGCCTTGCCTCTCTTCTACGAGAAAGGATGCGTAATGAAGATCATTAAAGCTAAAGACTACGAGGATATGAGCCGCAAGGCCGCCAATATCATCTCGGCGCAGGTTATCCTTAAGCCCGATTGCGTGCTCGGTCTTGCCACCGGCTCCACTCCGATTGGCGCCTACAAGCAGCTCGCCGATTGGTACAAGAAGGGCGATATTGACTTCTCCGAGGTCAGCACCTATAACCTGGACGAGTATCGCGGCCTTTCGCACGATGATCCCCAGAGCTATCACTACTTCATGCGCGAGAACTTCTTCGATCACATCAACGTCGATCTGAATAACACGCACGTGCCCGATGGCTCCAACCCCGATGCCGCCGCTGCCTGCTCCGAGTACGATAAGATCGTCGCTGCCGCCGGTTACCCGGATCTGCAGCTGCTCGGCATTGGTAATAACGGTCATATTGGCTTCAACGAGCCCGATGACCACTTCTCCAAGGGTACGCACTGCGTCGACCTCACCGAGAGCACCATTCAGGCCAACAGCCGCCTGTTCGATAGCATCGACGACGTTCCCCGCCAGGCTTACACCATGGGTACCCAGACCATCATGTATGCCCGCATGATCCTGGTCGTCGCCAACGGCGAGGCCAAGGCTCAGGCTGTTCACGATATGTGCTATGGCCCGGTTACGCCCGAGTGCCCGGCTTCGATCCTGCAGCTGCACACCAACTGCGTCGTCGTTGCCGACGAGGCTGCCCTTTCGCTCTGCGAGTAGTACAATCCGAGCGATTTGTTATTACTTTGTTACAGGCTCCCGTTCTGCGGGGGCCTTTTTTATTATGCATATGTGGGATGGCGGCTAGCTTATAGACTCATGGGCTCCTATGCTGCGTCCGTCCGCAATATCTGCCAGCGGAATCAGAATGAGCGCGGGCTTTATGGTGTGCATAACATTAGCTTGCCAAAAGCTTGACGGTGGTGCCTCGTATAGTGTGATGCATTCTCTAGCATATTCTATTCAAATATGCTACTAATGAGTCGCAAACGGTAGCAGCGCGTAGGCGAGTTGCGCAACAAAATATTACAAGCCCCATTGCGTTACACTGCCAAATGAGTGGGACATGCTGGCAAGCGCATTGACCTGCGCAAAGACCGGTTGGTTGGGGGAAAAGTTTCAATCGGCGCTCGCTGAACAAAAACTTGCCAAATGCGAACCGAAAGACAACCTAAAACTCTGCGTCGTTCGATTTACGGGATGGCTTGGGCTGTCTTGCGATTACGGTGTCCATGTGGCCGAGGTAAGGAGCGAGCATGATGAACGGGCTGAACGATACGGACGATCTCGAATTGGCGCCATTGGGCACAGGTTATATGGTCCGACGTGATCGCCTGATGAGCGAGTTGATTGTCAAGGGCCGCAAGGCGGGCATTGTGTTGCTCTATGCACCAGATGGGTTTGGGAAAACATCGATATTGCTTCAGTACACTCAGGAAGTCAAAAGCGACCCGACGCGCGGTCTGGTACGAATCATCGAGGCTGACCGCGCGATTGCCCGCGAGGTGTTTATGCAGCTCGAAGTGGTCACAGATGAACTTGAGGACAAACCGCGATCGTTGATTGCGATTGATAACGTCCCCAACCTCGATCAGCAAGATACCGAGGAGCTTATCGATCGAATTCGAGGCCTGCGCACTATGGGGATCGGGGTCTTTGTCACCTGCCGCCCCTCAAATCGCCAGTTGATTCGCGGGCTGGGTGACTCGGTCAAGATCAATGCGCAGATGCTCAAGGTGCATGCCTATGAGTATTCGGCTTGGGCATCGGCGTTCTCGATTAGCACGTCGCTCGATTTTTACCAGCTCACACAGGGTGTTCCCGAGTTGGTTTCGGCTATGCAGACGGGGCTGTACGGAGAGGGCGACGTTGCCAGCTTGCTCGAAAACGAGATTGTCAACGTATACGGTGCGGCACTTGCCGATATGGCATCAATCGATAACGGCGCCCTATTTAACGTGGCGTGCGTGATGGCCCTGATGGGCGAGGGCAAGATTGCGGAACTTGAGGCATGCGGTGTCAGGCTTTCCATGATCGATCAGTCCTATCTTGTTCGTGATTATCCGATTTTTGGTGTCGATCCGGTCGACCGAAGCTTTACGTGTATGGGCACCGAGGATAACGCGCGCCTGAGATTACGAAAAATGGTTGCGGAAATTCGTCCAGAGCTCGTTATGCGCGCGGCACGCATTCTGCTCAAGGCGGGCCGATGCGATGCTGCGATGGATTTGGCAGATGCCTTTTTGGATCGCGACGCCGTCCTTGAGCTTGCTGGACAGTATGGTGTCGATTTGGCTCTGACTGGGCATGGAGGGGATGTCTGTCGCGCGGTACTGAGGACGACGGATGCCGACAAGCCCGCGTTGGAGCCGACGCCCACCGAGGCACTTGGTGTCTATTTGGCGGCGGTAAGCGTTTCGAATACTAAACTGGCCCGGTATATGGCCTCGATTGTCGAACATGCGAGCGCACAGTCGGTCCGCGAGATTGATTTGGTTTCTTGGAAAGTCGCCCAGGTGCTTACGGTCGTCTGTTATGGAGATTGCGAGCTTGGGCTTCCAGCCAATCCTGCTCTTCCAAAAAATGAGGCATCTTGTGCTGCGCTCGATATGCTGTCGGCGCATATCGAGGTTAAGAGCCGGCTGACCGAACAGGCGAAAGACGGCGCAGCACTTTCGGGACTCAAGGCGAACAAGGTATATGATTGCGAACTCGATATTGCAGAGATTCTCATACGGGCAGATCGGATGTTGGTGGAGCTCTTTGATGGGTCCTTTATGGGAATCGATGAGCGTGACGACGAGATGTCTCGAACACGGGAGGCACTCGATGCTCGTGGGCTTAAGGCACCGGCTGTCTGGGTGCGTATGGTGCTGGCGGCACGGCGTCTGCTTGCAGGCCTGCCAATGACTGACGATACGGCGTTTAATGAGCTCGATCGCTTTGCCGTGCGCGTGCGTGACAATCAAATCCAGCTGTTTGGCCTGCTACTTGAAGGCTGGCAGGCGCTCGCCGAGGGGCGCCCGGTCAACGCGAAGTTCCGCGCGGTCCAGGTGCTCAAGCTTGCTGACGAGTCGATCGCATACATGCGCGACAACGCGTTGCTGTTGGAGCGTGCATCAAGCCTTCGCAATACGTCGATGGTGTCGGTACGAGAAGAGGCAGAGCTGCTCGACCTAAGTCGGACACAAGTCGGCGGCGCGGAGGCTTGGGTCGTAGCGCTGCATTTGGCGTCTGCGGGCCGTGACAGCGATCTTGCCGCCTGGATGTCTATGAATCGTTCTGGGATTCTGGAGCCAGCGTATCGGCTGTTTGCACGCCTTGCGATGCATTGCCTGGGCGAGCCTGCTGCCAAGATTCGAAAGAAGCTCCCGGTGCGTGAGCTATCGCGATATTCGCTGCGCGACGATTTGGAGGGAGAGAGCGAGCGGCTGTTCCAGGTCGGCGAGGTCGAACCCGTCGACGCTATCGATCATATCGAGATTCGCATGTTTGGCGCGTTTCGTGCCGAGCGCGACGGATTTCCCATCACAGACAAGATGTGGCGTCGTAAGAAAGCGGCAACGCTTGCCGAGCGGCTTGCGTTGGGTATCGATTCGTTTGTCGATCGCGAGACCTTGGCTATGGAACTGTGGCCACATGCCGAGTACAGTAGCGCCCGTAACAACTTGTATTCGACTGTGTCACGCTTACGATCCGCTTTGGGACCCACGCCAGATGGCAAGTCGTGCGTCCTGATTCAAAACGACTGCCTTGGCCTCAACAGGGATTACGTTAAGACCGATGTGAAGCTATTTGAGCAGATAAGCCGCGAGATTTTGGGTAATCGCACAAGAGTGCGTGGGCCTCACCTGGTCGAGCTGTGTCTTAAGATCGAACAGCTCTATACCGGACCGCTGTATATCCCCAACGGTTGCAATCCGACGTACTTTTTGCGCATGCGCCGCATCATGCAGTCGAAGTTTATCGACTGCATGATTGTGGGAGCAAGCGCTGCCTTGGAAGAAAACGACCTGCAGTCGGCAATCTGGCTGGTAGAAGCGGGGCTACGTCAGGAGACCGCACGCGAGGACATGGTGCGATGCGCCATGCGCGTGTACAGTGCGGCGGGGAGACGCCGCGATATCGTCGAGCTCTATAGCGGGCATATCCATCATCTTAAGGAACAGGTCGCAGGCGTTCCCGAGCCCGAGACCAAGCGTCTCTACGAGCGTCTGGTCGAAAGCAGGGTCAACCGACCGTTCATTGAGCGATAAAAAACGGGCGCCCGTATCATTCGGACGCCCGCAGGCTTGCTCTATGTGAACCGATCGGCCCTTAGACGAGCCTGATCTTCTCGATATCCTTGCGCGAGGACTCTCGATACAGCGAGAACTTGCGGCCGATAACCTGAACGACGTCGGCGTGGCAGCGCTCGGCGAGTTCCTCGGCGGCCTCGCGGGCAGAAAGGCTGGAGCCGTCCAGCACGGAGCACTTAACGAGCTCGTGCTTTTCCAGGTAGGCGGCCGTCTGCTCGACGGTACCCTCGTTGACATCGGACTTACCGATGATGATGGCGGGGTTGAGGTGATGGGCCATGCTGCGAAGCTGCTTGACCTGGGCTCCTGTCAGTGCCATGGGATCTCGCTTTCTATGTATGGGGCGCCCCGCGATGGGGCCTTAATCTACGTGAGCTGTCCCACGATAGCGCAGGAACGGCGCGGTGTGGAGCGCGTTTGCCAGTTCGCAAAGAATGCGGATGCCGGGCGGGTAGACGATGCATGCTTTAGATGGGCTACGGTCGGGGCGCAGAGACCGGCTCCCAGGCAATGAACGCCCATCGGACCTTGCGGATGTGGTCGAGCATGTAACGTCCCTGCGGCACGCCCTTGGATCCCGGCTCGCCGGCATGGGGGTTCTCGATCATATGTTGGGCGATATAGTCGCGCAGACGATCGATCTTATCCTCGTTGCCATGCTCGAGCATACGGGAGAAGTCCGCCACGCCGGCCTCGAGGCTATCGAAGGTGTCACGACGGGGCGATTCAAAATACGTGACCTGCGGTAGTGCGCCCATCTGAATAAGGATGTTAAAGGCGTACACAAAACCATTGCTACGGGTAACCGAGGCGCCGATGGCATTCATCACGTGCAGGTCATAGCGCGGGCTGGAGTTGGCGACCATCGTGACAGCACAACGCCGCCGAGCCGTACGGTCGAGCTTGGCAAGCGCGCCTTTTAGGTCGTTCGTAGTAACCGAGCGACTCGCAAAGGCAACATCTACCGCTTTCGCGACCGGTCCAACCAAATCCCAGTCATCATCCCAAGCAAGCTCAAGCGGTGTAATGCGATCCTCGAGCCCATAGTACTCAATGCCAGCATCAAGCGTGCCCAACATAGCAGGGGAAAAATCAGCGGCAATCACGGGATGTCCAGCCTGAGCAAGCGGAATAGCAATCGACCCGGCCCCACACCCCATATCCAGCACGGATTCACCAGGCTTTAACGCCAACAGCTTCATAAAGTCCCGGGCATACGGAGCAGTCTCAAGCGGCCGAAAATGCCGAGCCCGCTTATCCCATTCAAAAGAATCATCAGCCCGCCGCCGACCAGCCTGCAAGCGCATCCATTCGCCATTCCAATCCGCAGAAAGAAGCTCAGATTGAATTACACCATCAGCCACGGGCCATCCCCCTTACAACAAAAAAGCGGCCCCTCCCAAAAGAAGAGCCGCAACAAGCATATATCAGAAAAAGAACCGTTCCAACGCCAAACCGCCGCACCAGCCAAGTGGTGCAGGAGCGAAGCAACTGCAACCGGGATAGAACCCAACTGAGGTCCCGTTGTGCGGGAGCCCCGGGGAGGGCAAATATATAAGGTCGATCGCGAGTTCCGCACGAGCCGGAGAGCACTTAATGTGCTCTCCGTGCGAGTCAGGACTGTCCGAGCAGGCGACCTTATATATTTGCCCTCACCGGGGCTCCTCGCCAGTCCCCCTCAGCTAGTTCTTGAGCGAGTTCAGCGGCGCCGGGAAGCGTCCACCGCGGTGGGCAAGCACGGTGCCGGCGTTGGGGTTCACCGGCATGATGGGCGCACGGCCAAACAGGCCGCCATACTCGACGCAGTCGCCCACGCCCTTGCCGATGGCGGGGATCACGCGCACGGCCGTGGTCTTATTGTTGATGACGCCGATGGCCATCTCGTCGGCGATAATGCCGGCGATAGTCTCGACCGGGGTGTCGCCGGGAATGGCGATCATGTCCAGGCCAACGGAGCACACGCAGGTCATGGCCTCGAGCTTCTCGAGCGAAAGCGCGCCGGCCTCGACGGCGGCGATCATGCCGGCGTCCTCGGACACGGGGATAAAGGCGCCCGAGAGGCCGCCCACGCTGGAGCTGGCCATGACGCCGCCTTTCTTGACGGCATCGTTGAGCATGGCGAGCGCGCAGGTCGTGCCGGGGCCACCGCAGGTGCCCACGCCGATGATCTCGAGGATGCGCGCGACGGAGTCGCCGACGGCAGGCGTAGGCGCCAGCGACAGGTCGACAATGCCCTTCTCAACACCTAGGCGACGGGCGGCCTCGCGACTCATGAGCTCGCCGGCACGGGTGATCTTAAAGGCGGTCTGCTTAATCTTTTCGGCGACTTCCATCATCGATGCGGAATCGGGCAGCTTCTCCAGGGCTGCGGCCATAACGCCGGGGCCCGAGACGCCTACGTTGATGACGGCGTCGGCCTCGCCACCGCCGTGAACGGCGCCCGCCATAAACGGGGAGTCCTCGACCATGTTGGCAAAGCAGACAAACTTGGAAGCACCGACGGAATCCTCATCTGCCGTAAGCTTGGCGGCATCGATGATGGTCTGAGCCGCCATGAGCACGGCGTCCATGTTGATGCCGGCGCGCAGGCTGGCGACGTTGACGCTGGAGCAGACGCGGCTGGTGGTAGCGAGCGCCTGGGGGATGGACTGGATGACGCGGCGGTCGGCGTCGCCGATGCCCTTCTGGACGAGTGCGGAGAAGCCGCCCAGGTAATCGATGCCGAGCGTCTCGGCCGCGCGGTCGAGGGCATGCGCGATGGGGGTGAGGTCCTCATCCTTGCAGCACGCGGCGATCTGCGCCACCGGGGTGACGGAAACGCGCTTGTTGACAATGGGGATACCGTACTCGCGCTCGAGGTTCTCGGCGGTCTCGACCAGATGCTCAGCCGTGTGCGTCACGTGGTCGTAGATCTTCGTGCACATGCGGTCGAGGTTCTCGTCGCCGCAACCCATGAGCGAAACACCCATGGTGATGGTCCTGATGTCGAGGTTCTGCTCCTCAACCATGCCGCGGGTTTCCGCGATTTCTGCGGGCGTGATCGCCATCCTTGCACTCCTATCTGCCAAAACGAGCATAGTCTTGTCTATTCTAACGTGCCGCACGTGCCAAGTGGCGCATGCGGCACGTTTTGGTGCTCGGTTGTTTCCGTTGTGTTACTGCCCAAAGACCTCTTCGGCGATACGAGCGCTTTCGGCGGCGTCCTTGGCGTAGTAGTCCGCGCCGATCTGCTTGGCGTATTCGGGGGTGAGTACGGCACCGCCTACGATGATCTTGACGCCCGGCACCTCGGCATGAAGCAGTTTGATGGTCTCCTCCATAGCGACGACCGTGGTGGTCATAAGCGCCGAGAGGCCGACGAGCTTGATGTCGCGCTCCCGTACGGTCTTGAGCACCTCCTGCGGGTCGACGTCGCGGCCTAGGTCAAAGACGGTATAGCCGTAGTTATCGAGCAGCATCTTGACGATGTTCTTACCGATGTCGTGGATGTCGCCTTTGACGGTGGCCACGCAGATTTTGCCCTTGTCGGCAATCTCGCCGGCGGGCATCCGGCGCTTGATGGTGTCAAAACCCACGCGCGCGGCCTCGGCCGAGGCCATGAGCTGCGGCAAGAAGAACTTGCCCTGGTCAAAGAGGACGCCAACCTCGTCGAGGGCGGGGATAAAGTGGTTGTTGATGAGGTCCATGGCGTCGTGGTCTGCCAGCAGACGCTCGGTCTCGGCCGCAATCTCGCCTTTGCGGCCCGAGACGACCATGCGACGAATCGGGTCGTCGTTGCCGTCGGTGCCAGCGGCGGGCACAGTGTCGGTCGATACTGTCTGAGCCGCCGCCGGGTTCGCGGCGATCTTGTACGGATCGGTCCAGCCGGCGTAGCGCTCGATGTATCCGGTTGAGCCCTCGTCCTCAACGCTCAAGACGCGATAACTGTAGACGGTATCCATAAAGCGCTTGGAGCCCGGGTTCATGATGGGGGCGTCCAGGCCCGCGCCAAAAGCGGCAGCCAAAAAGACCGAGCCCAGCAGCGGGCGGGCGGGCAGGCCAAAGCTGATGTTCGACACGCCGAGTGCACATTTGACGCCCAGACGCTCCTTACACAGGGACATGGCGCGCAGGATCTGCTCGGCTTGGCGTTGATTGGTCGAGGCGGTCATGACCAGGCAGTCGATGAGGATGCGGTCCGGTCCGATGCCGTAGCGGGCGGCCTCGGCCACGATGCGCTCGGCGATGGCGAAGCGAGCCTCGGCGGTATCGGGAATGCCGCCTTCGTCGAGCGTGAGGCCGACGACGTTGGTGCCGTAATGGGCGACCAGCGGAAAGATCTCATCCATGATCTGCTGTTTGCCATTGACCGAGTTGATGATGGGCTTGCCGGCGTAGCGGCGCACGGCGGCCTCGACGGCGGCGGGATCGGTGGAGTCGATCTGCAACGGCAGCAGCGTGGAACCCTGGAGCTGTTCGGTCGCCTGTTGGATGATCTTGACCTCGTCGATCTCGGGCAGGCCCACGTTGACGTCCAGGATGTCGGCGCCTTGCTCCTGCTGGCTGATGCCCTGGCTTACGACGTAGTCCAGGTCGCCGTCGCGTAGGGCCTGCTGCAGGCGCTTTTTGCCGGTGGGATTGATGCGCTCGCCGATGACGGCGATCTTGTGGCCGTCACAGGGGAGGTCCACCACGGTCTGGGCGCTCGTAACCGACATGCTGGGCTTGCGGTGGCGCGGACTGGGCGTGTGGTTATCGATAAGCGTGCGCAGCGCTGCCATGTGCGCCGGCGTGGTGCCACAGCAGCCGCCCACGACGCTCACGCCGTCGGCGATCATGCCGGCGACGGCCTTGGCGTATTCGGGGGCCTGGATGTCAAAGACGGTGTTACCGTCGTCGTCCACGTGGGGGAGTCCCGCGTTGGCCTGCACCATAACGGGCTTGTCCGTAACGGTTAGCATACGTGCGGCGAGTCCTCGGAGCTCGGCCGGTCCCTGGCTGCAGTTGATGCCCAGGACGTCGGCGCCGATGGCGTCGAGCGTGATAGCGGCAACCTCGGGACTCGTGCCCAGGAAGGTGCGACCGTCTTCCTCAAAGGTCATGGTGGCAAAGACGGGCAGCTCGGAGTTCTCGCGGCAGGCAAGGACCGCCGCCTTGATCTCGGCAAGATCTGTCATGGTCTCGATAATAAAGAGGTCCACACCCGCGTCGACGCCAGCGCGCACTTCCTCGGCAAAGAGGTCATAGGCCTCGTCGAAGCTGAGGGTACCCAAGGGGCGAAGCAGCGCGCCGATGGGGCCGATGTCACCGGCGACATAGCGGGCGCCGGCCTCGCGGGCGCAGGCGACGGCGGCGGCAAAGACATCTGCCACGGTGGCGGCACCATCGAGCTTGTGGGCGTTGGCGCCAAAGGTGTTGGCGGTGATCACATCGCAGCCGGCCTCGACATACTGACGCTGAATATCGGTAATGACCTGGGGCTCCTCAAAGTTGAGCAGCTCGGGCAGGGCGCCGGCCTTCATGCCGGCCGCCTGCAGCATGGTGCCCATGCCGCCGTCGAACAGCAGGTGCCCCGTGCCCTCGATGGCGGCGCGCAGGCGATCGTCCTTAATGTAAAGGTCGTCGATCGTGCGCGTCTTGTACGTGGCGCCCCTGCGGCGGGCAGCATCAACGGGCGCCGCCAGCGCGGCGCCGTCCAGATCATGAGTGATAAGCGGAGTAAACATCGGGGGCTCCTAATGGCTGAAATAGCAGGTGGTGTGGGCGGCGCGGAAGCGGCAGTGCTCGCGCATGCGGCAGATATTGCAGGTGGGGCGACTCTGGGCGTCGTGGACCTCGCCGTCAAACAGGCCGATCACCGCGGTCACGCTCTTGGTGGGCATGAGCAGGCTGGTAGGTGTGACGGTAAGCCCGATGAGCCGCGTGGCGTTGAGTGCAGCCACGATTGAACGCTGAGCCGTAAGCGGGCAGTCGCCGTAGCCGGGACTGAAGCGCCAGTTACCGGCGAGTCCGTGTGCGGCGGCCGCAGCCTTGACCTGCTGGTCCATCTGCTCGACGGCAGCTTCCACATAGGCGGAGCACGCGGCATCGAGCACGGCTCCCTCTAGGGGCTGCTGGGCTCCCGTGGTGCGCAGACGACGCTCGGCGTCCATGCCGAGGGTGCATGCCATGAGCGCGGCAAAGCGGGCGTCTTTGAGATGTCGATAGATATCGCGACCGCGCAGCTCAACGTTGGTTCCAACCAGACGGATGCTGGGCTCTCCCTGCTCGTCCACGCCCATGGCATCGACGGCAAATACGCGGCGCACGCCACGGGGCTCAATGTCCAGCTCAAGGCGCTCGACCACAAGCTCAATACGTCGTGACAGCTCGGGCTCAATCTGCTGGCCGCCGTAACCCAGATACCGCAGCATCTCGGCACGATCGACGCGGGGATGGTGGGCATCATCGATACGGTAGAGCGCCGGCGACGCAAGGTCGGCCGGCACTTCACCAAAAGCTGTATCGATGTGCGGTTTTTCCATTACCCCAGGCGCTCCATAATGGTTGCGGCGATCGCAGGACGATTCATAGTGTACAGGTGCAGACCGTCGGCACCGTGCTCCTTAAGGTCGCAAAGCTGGCGGGCTGCATAATCTACACCGGCTGCCTGCAGGCTCTCGGGGTCGTTCTCGTATTTGGCGAGAATCTTGATGACGGGGGAGGGCAGCGACGCGCCGCACATAAAGACCATGCGGCTGATCTGCGACTTGCCCATAAACGGCATGATGCCTGCGGTAATGGGCACAGTGATACCGGCCTTGTCGGCAAGCTCGCGAAAACGGTAGAAGCACTCGTTATCAAAAAAGAGCTGCGTCACAAAGAAGCTCGCGCCGGCGTCCTGCTTTTGCTTGAGATATTCGACCGAGAGGTTGAGATTCTCACAGGCAATGTGGCCTTCGGGGTAGGCTGCGGCGCCCACGCAAAAGCCGGCGTCGACGAGCTCGGGGATGAGATCGCGGGCGTAGGCGTAGTCCGAGGCGGGCTTGTCATTCTCGCTCGCGCCGGCGGGAAGATCGCCACGCAGGGCCAGCACATTTTCTACGCCGGCGGAGCGGTATTCGTCGATCTTGGCGGCGATATCGGCATGCGTGCGGCCAACGCAGGTGAGGTTCGCCACCGAGGGCGTATCGAATTCGCCCGTAATCATATGCGCGATGGGGGCGGTGGTGGCGCCGTTGCCCGAGCCGCCGGCCGAGCAGGTGACCGAGACAAAGCTCGGCGAAAGCTTGCACAGATTACCAGCCACCTCGCGAGCCGTGTCGAGGGTAAGCTCGCCCTTGGGCGGGAACATCTCAAACGAAACGGGCGTGGTGCCCTGGGATGCTGCCTGCTTAAAAACCTCGTCGACGCGCATATCGTGCTCCTTTAGATACATTAGCGTGATGTGTTGTAAGGATTCTACAGCACCGCTGCGCTACGGCGGAGTTTTACTCGCTATTTGGAAATATCAATCGAAGATGTTTCGCTATCGGCATTCCCTATAACAGCGTAGCTAATTTGGAGCTTTTTTACCCCATCAACCAGGTACGCAGGGTAGTCTTTTTGGGACGGGGCTTTTTTAGCTACCCAATCCGGCGCCTCCAAAGCTTGAGACCATATTTAAATAGGGCAGCTAAAAAAGCCCCGTCCCAAAAAGACTACCCGTAAACCATGCGGAGAGGTCTGTAATTTATACAGTTGATTGGCTGTTGAGGGTGGCAACATCGCCGCGATGCGGTAACCTCATTGATTAGTTTCGCGACGGCAACATAACGGTAATGTCGCGGAAACACGGCGAGTCTAAGCTATGACTCGTTCGTTAGTAATCAACACCGCTTCTCACGCGGTGCCGATACGAAGGGAGTTCCGTATGGCCGAACTTACTGACCGCTTCGGGACCATGGTGTTCTCTGAGGAAGTCATGAAGGACTACCTCCCCAAGGACATTTGGAAACGCCTTGCTGCAACCCTCGAGGACGGTGAGCCGCTCGACCTGGATGTGGCCAACGCCGTTGCCCATGCCATGAAGGTTTGGGCCATCTCCAAGGGCGCGACGCACTACGCGCACTGGTTCCAGCCGCTTTCGGGCATTACTTCCGAGAAGCACGACAGCTTCCTCGAACCCAACCACGACGGCACCGCTATTACCAAGTTTACGGGAAAGAACCTCATCCAGGGCGAGCCGGACGCCTCCAGCTTCCCCAACGGCGGCCTGCGTGCCACCTTCGAGGCCCGCGGCTATACCGCTTGGGATCCCACCAGCCCCGCCTTTATCAAGGACGATGTCCTGTGCATCCCCACGGCTTTCTGCTCCTACACGGGCGAGGCCCTGGACAAGAAGACCCCGCTGCTGCGCTCCATGACCGCGCTCTCGCGTGAGTCCAAGCGCGTTTTGGCGCTGTTTGGTAAGACCCCCAAGAAGGTCGTTCCTTCCGTGGGCGATGAGCAGGAGTACTTCCTGATCAAGAAGGACGCTTACCGCAAGCGCAGGGACCTGGTCATCACCGGCCGCACCCTCTTTGGTGCTGCTCCCTGCAAGGGCCAGGAGCTCGAGGAGCACTACTTTGGCGCTATCCGCCCCACCGTCTCGGCCTATATGAAGGACCTGGACGATGAGCTGTGGGCGCTTGGCATTCCCGCCAAGACCAAACACAACGAGGTCGCTCCCTGCCAGCATGAGCTCGCCCCCGTCTATGGCGAGGTCAACGAGGCCATCGACCAGAATCTGGTCATGATGGAGAAGATGAAGCTCATCGCCTCCCGCCACGATTTGGTCTGCCTGCTGCACGAGAAGCCCTTCGAGGGCATCAACGGTTCGGGCAAGCACAATAACTGGTCGCTTGGCACCGAGTCCGAGAATCTGCTCGATCCGGGCGACACCCCGCTCGACAACCTGCAGTTCATCGTCTTCCTCACCGCGGTGATCGAGGCCGTCGATAACTATCAGGAGCTCCTGCGTGCCTCCGTTGCCTCGGCCGGCAACGACCATCGTCTGGGCGCCAACGAGGCTCCTCCGGCGATTATGTCCATCTTCCTGGGCGACCAGCTTACCGAGGTCGTCGAGAAGATCATCGATGGCAAGGCTTCCGTCCATGCCACGCGCGGCGTGCTCGACCTGGGCGCCGATACCCTGCCCAAGCTGATGCAGGACAACACCGACCGCAACCGCACCTCTCCGTTCGCCTTCACCGGCAACAAGTTCGAGTTCCGTGCCTGCGGCTCCGAGCAGAACGTCTCCGACTCCAACCTGGTGCTCGATGCCGCCGTGGCCAAGTCGCTCAAGTCCTTCGCCGACGCACTCGAGGGTACGCCCGAGGATAAGTTCCAGGACGCCGCGCTCGAGTACTGTAAGAAGGTGCTGACCGATCACCAGCGCATCCTGTTCTCCGGCGACGGTTACTCCGACGAGTGGCCCATCGAGGCCGAGAAGCGCGGCCTTGCCAACAACAAGACCACGGCCGACGCTCTTCCCGCCTTTGTTTCCGATAAGGCTATCGCGCTCTTTGAGGAGACGGGCGTCCTGACCAAGGCCGAGGCTCAGTGCCGCTACGACTGCAAGCTCGAGAAGTACAACAAGCTCATGAACATCGAGGCTACCACGATGATTCGCGAGGCACGTCGTACCTATCGTCCGGTCATTACCGCCTATGCCACCAAGGTCGCTAAGGGCCTTGAGACAATTCGTGCCGCCGGTGCTGAGGCCGCAATGCAGTGCGAGCAGAACACGCTCAACAAGCTCTGCAACGGTATCACCGCCATCAACGACTCCATCAAGGCGCTCGACGCCGTGCATCAGAAGGCCGAGGCTCTCGATGGCCAGGAGCAGGCCAATGTGTATGCACACGAGGTCGTTCCCGCTATGGATACGCTGCGTGCCTCCGTGGATGCCATGGAGGAGATCGTGGCCGCCGACTACTGGCCGGTCCCGACCTACGATGACATCCTGTTCTACGTGTAGGGCATAGCCAACATATCGTCACGGTATTAAGCCGGGGTCCGCATCGCGCGGGCCCCGGCTTTTTGATTGCGAAGGACGCTTTGGAGTCCGTTTTGCCGCCGATTTGCCGGGGTCCGCAACCTGTCGGGTTCGAATCCCGGCATATCGGTAACAAAAAGCCCGCTACTGAATTGGTAACGGGCTTCTCAGATTCTGTGGTGCCCCCAGCGGGATTCGAACCCGCGATATCCACCTTGAAAGGGTGGCGTCCTTGGCCGCTAGACGATGGGGACAGCGGGAAAGAGTATAGCAGACTTTTTTGTCGGCGCGTATATCGTTGGCAAACTGGAAAACCACCACACAGGAGCCTTGATTATCAACTTCATCCGAACACCTCCCACATTCATCCGTACATGTGCGGATGAATGTGGGAACCCGATACCCTGAGGGCCGGATCGGCCGGCCCCGGGAGATCGGAGGACGGTATGTCCGGAAAGAAGAAGAGCGGCTCCGCAAGGGCGGTTCCGAGGGCCTACGGAAGGCTCACGAGGCACGAGCGGGACACGGTCCAGAGGATGCTGGAGCGCAGGGCGTCGTGCAGGGAGATCGCGAGGGAGCTGGGCAGGTCGCCCTCGACGGTGAGCGCCGAGGTGGCGTCGCACAGGTTCGTGACGGCGCCGAAGGCCAGGCGCGGCGAGCGCGTGGACGC
Source organism: Collinsella sp. LCP21S3_A9 (assembly GCF_052118785.1). NCBI lineage: Bacteria > Bacillati > Actinomycetota > Coriobacteriia > Coriobacteriales > Coriobacteriaceae > Collinsella > Collinsella sp. LCP21S3_A9. The sequence goes on from NZ_JBQKGN010000027.1 coordinate 19,425, forward strand.
CTCCGCCGACCTGTCGGCGGCCTGCCCGCGCCTGGCGGCGTGGCCGCGATGCTGCAACGGCTGCGGCCGGTACCGCGCGATCGGCTGCAAGCGCCGCCCCCACGTCTTCTACGAGGCCCGGGCCGCGCAGCTGTGCGCCGACTCGGTCCTCGTCTCGTCCAGGCGCGGGATAGACGCCGACGAGCCCGCCGCGGCGGCCAGGCTGGAGGCGATAAGGGACTGCCTGCGCCGGGGGCTGTCGCCCGAGCAGATGGCGGCGCGCAACGGCGGCCCGGTGGACCTGTCGCCGTCGACCATCTACCGCTGGGTCTCGGCGGGCTACGACGGCATGACCAACATGGAGCTCAGGCGCAAGGTCGGCTACAGGCCGAGGAAGCGCGCCGCGGGCCGGGCGGCGACCCGCCACTCCGCCCGCAGGTCGCATGCCGCGTTCCTCGCCCTCGGGGA